>NZ_CEYAEZ010000057.1:0-17906 GCF_982781345.1 Desulfovulcanus sp. | reverse complement strand
GGCTGCCTGGGATATAAATTATCTTGCAAAGGTTATTTTTAATAAATTTTAGGTGAGATAGCCCTGGATCAACTAATCTTTAAACCGCCAATTCAAACACCTTCCTGTCCCTGTATTCTGCCTGTTTCCCCTTGTTCCAAAGATTAACCGGCCTGTAATAACCCACCACGCGTGTATACACTTCGGTATCCAGACCACATTTCGGGCAGGTGAAATGTTCGCCTTGCAAATAACCGTGCTCCTTACAAACAGAAAATGTCGGCGTGATGGATAAATAAGGCAGTTTAGTCTTGGATAAGGCCTTGAGGATAAAACTCCTTAAAGCTCTCGTATCTGTTACAGCCTCACCCAGAAAGGTATGAAAAACAGTACCGCCAGTATACAAAGGCTGAAGTTTATTCTGGTGTTCCAGAGCAAAAAATACGTCCCTGGTGATATCCACAGGCAAAGTTGTGGAGTTGGTGTAGTAGGGCACGCCATTTCCAGAAGTATAGATGGTATTGTAAAGGGCCTTATCAATCTTGGCCAACCGATAACTTGTTCCTTCCGCAGGGGTTGCTTCAAGATTATATAGATTTCCGGTTTCTTCCTGGAATTTTACAGTCAAGTTACGCAAATGTTCAAGAACCCTCTCCATCAGCCTCATGCCAGCCTCGGTTTCAATACCCTTGCCCAACAGATTCATGCAGGCTTCGTGTCCGCCTACCAAGCCAATAGTACTAAAATGACCTTTAAGACCATTTTTTAAGTACCTTCTAGAAAAGGGGAAAAGACCTTTTTCCATGTTATCGCAAATGAGCTTGCGTTTAAATTCCAGAGAGTCCTTTGCCAGTTCTGCATATTCAGCGATTAAATCTAAAAAGTCCTCTTCACCCTGAGCCAAAAAAGCCAGCTTAGGCAGGTTCAAGGTGACTACGCCAATAGACCCGGTCAAATCTCCAGCCCCAAACAGACCTCCGGTTCTTTTCCTCAGCTCCCTTAAATCCATCTGCAAACGGCAGCACATGGAACGCACATCTTCGGGATTTAAGTCTGAATTGATAAAATTCTGGAAATAAGGCACGCCATATTTTGCTGTAAGCTTGAGCAGCAGTTCTCCAACCTCACTTTCCCAGGGGAAATCAGGCGTCACATTATATGTGGGTATGGGAAAGGAAAAGATGCGCCCATGGTAGTCACCTTCCAGCATGACCTCTAAAAAGGCCCTGTTAATCATTTCCATTTCCGGGACAAAATCCCCATAGGTCTCATTTTTCAGTTTCCCGCCAATAATCACTGCTTCTTTGGCAATATGTTTAGGTGGAACCAGATCGAAAGTTAAATTGGTGAACGGGCTTTGTCCCCCCCATCTGGAAGTGGTGTTCAGGTTAAAGACAAATTTTTGCATGGCCTGCTTAACCTGATGGTAATCAAGGCCATCATAACGGACAAAAGGGGCGAGATAAGTGTCCACATTGTTAAAAGCCTGTGCCCCTGCCCATTCATTTTGTAGGGTGCCCAAAAAGTTGACCATCTGACCCAAAGCAGAATCAAAATGTTTGGCCGGGCCGGAAGAACATCGTCCTTCCAGATTAAACCCTTCCAAGAGAAGGTCACGCAAACTCCATCCAGCACAGTAACCAGCCAGGCCAAAAGACAGGTCATGGATATGAAAATAACCATGTTCATGGGCCAAACGAATCTCTTCCGGGTATTTTTCCAAGGCGTATCTGGCCTGCACAGATCCGGATAAATGCAGCATCAGCCCCTGAAAAGAGTGGGCCATGTTGGCATTTTCATTAACCCGCCAATCAGACTTGTTCATGTAGCTGTCAATGGTATCTTTGATATCTAAAAAGGCCTCTTTCTGACTACGAATCTCCCGTCTCTTTTCCCGGTATAAAATATATTTTTTAGCAGCCTGATACAGCCTGGACTCCATAAGGACCAATTCCACCATATCCTGGACCTGCTCTTGCTCAGGTATGTCCAAATCTGCAAGCTTGTTTTCCACTTTCATGGCCAGTCTTTTGGCCAAAAGAGGATCTTTAATCCCGCTGGCCTTTAAGGCCTTGAAAATAGCCTGGGCGATCCTATCTACAGACCAGGTTTCAAGCCGGCCGTCTCTCTTTTTGATTTGTTTGGGCATAAATATATCTCCTTTCAGGTAATGTTGAATGTTTAATGCTGAATGTTGAATTATTTTTTGTTCTGTTGTCCAGTCTTTATTATGCTTGTTAAAATTTTCACAATGCTCTCAATTTCATTAAACATAAGCTTTACTTTTGGCTTATCAGGATCAATATAGCCACTATCTTTTAATAAGTTTAGCCAATAATGCGTCTCTCTTGCCTCTTTAGCTGAAATAGACATCTTCGCTAAAAAATCTTTTTTACTAAATCCTACCTGAGCTTCATTAACATTTGCACCAATTGATGTCCCGCATTTTAACAATTGTTTAGACATCACATATTCTTTTTTATCATCTACCAGAAAATTATATAATTCAATAACCATTAAAGCAAATTTATACGTCTTTTGAACTATTATATTACTTTTCATCAATCACTTCTTGAATTAAACATCCAACATTAATCATTCAACATTAACGAACGTCTGCTCTATCAATTCAAATCCTTTGGGCAGATAGGTTTTAACTTCATGCATATCATCTTCTGTTAAACTAGGTACCCTGGTACATCGAAAGATAAATCTGTTTGGCCATTTTTTAGCCATGTCAAAGATGGCTTCCAGACATTTTTGTGCTTTTTGTGAGCTAATCTTATTTCCAGTCAGTTGAGGATATTTTCCCCAGGGGCCTTTGACATCCACGGCTACCATCTGGACCAGATCCTTTTCCAAGACCAGCTTGAGCAGATCCGGCCGCAGACCATTGGTGTCAAGCTTAACCGGAAGATTAAATACCTTTAAGGTGGTCAGGACCTGTTCAAGCCCCGGCAAGACAGTTGGCTCTCCCCCGCTAACCACTAAAGCATCCAACCAGGTTTTGTCATGATCAATTCTTTCCAGAACCATTCCCCGGTCCAATTGGGGTAAACTTTCCGGCTCCCAGGCAAGCTTGGCATTATGACATGTGGGGCAACGCAGATTGCATCCACCAAAAAACAATACCGCGGTCACCTTGCCCGGCCAGTCACATAAACTTAACGGTTCATATCCGCGCAATGCCACCCAAGGCGATACAGAGGAGTTATTCTTATCTGACATTCCGAATATAAAGTTAGGGTACCTTGGTTTAAAATTCAGAATCTTAAGTGTATTTGAGGATAAAATACGTATTTCCCCTGCATCCTCGTGCAGAGAAAATCATGACAAGCTCCAGGCAGGTCTTCTGGCTCTTCCCGGTTTTCTGCCGACCTTCCCATCCTTTTTTAAAAAAGGAAGTTCAGAAGTTGAGAAGATCAGAAGATACGTTTTTATAAACGAAAGTCCCATCTCCTTTTCCGTATACTTCAATCTTCCTAACTTCCCAACCTCGTATCTGCCTAACTTCTCCTAAGCAGAAATGCAGGACAGTGGTCATGACCTGGAGAAAACTTCACGGGAATTACAGCGGCGGGACCGCCCCGGACTCTCACCGGAGTTCCCTATTAAGGCCGCGCGGCCACCTGGAGTAAATCATGGCGGCAGAAATTATAATCCCACCAGAGGCAGGATACAAGAAAAAATAAAAAAATAAATAATTCGACCAATTAGAGGGGTAAACTTTTAGGTTAAACCCAAAATCCCTGGTTTGGCAGGACTAAAAACCCGGCTCCAGTCCTGGATTGACAAAGGCTGGTGCTGTTTCATCCGCTTGCACAAAAACCGGAGGGCAATCCCTCACTTCCACTTTTCTGCCCACAATCTTAAGCCTTCCCTGGGCCAGCCACTCAATAGCCTGAGGGTAAATCCGATGCTCCCAATTCAAGATACGTTGCCCGAGGCTCTGGCCATCATCGCTGACATAGGCTGGCACAACCGCCTGGATAATAATCGGACCATTATCCATTTTCTCGTCAACAAAATGCACTGTACACCCGGAAAAACGCACCCCATAATCAGCTGCCTGGGCCTGGACACGCACGCCTGGAAAACTGGGCAGAATGGCAGGATGTATATTTAAAATTTTATTGGGAAAGGCCTGAATGAACGCGGGAGTCAATATCCGCATAAATCCGGCTAGAATAACCGCTTCCGCACCTGCATCCTTGATAACCCGGACCATGGCCTGATCAAAGTCCTCGCGAGAAGAAAAATTTTGATGCTCGATAACTTCCGTGCGCAAATTATGCTTTTTGGCTCTAGTTAGTCCGTAGGCATCGGGTTTATTGCTGATAACCACCTTGATTTCGGCATGAAGCACTTTCTGTTCTATTTTATCAATTATGGATTGCAGATTCGACCCGCTTCCTGAGATTAAAACAGCTATGGGTAAGGCCATTGATCCTCCTTCTTTGTTTGAGTGGTTAAGTTAATTTATTCTCTTAATAATACAAAACAACTAAACCACTCAACTACTTACCTACTCAACTATTCAACTAGTCAACTATAGCTTTCACCAGACCATCAATAGTAAATTCTTCTGGCTGAATATGGGCCTCAAAGCCATACTTCTCTAAAGTTCTGGCCGTAATCGGACCTATGCAGGCCAATTTTATACCGCTCCCGCCTTCTGCTGCAGATACATAAGGTTTAAGTTTTTCAGCATCGAGGAGACTAAAGAAATTCTCAACAGTAGAGGAGCTGGTAAAGGTAATATATTGAATTTTTCCTTCATTAACCTGCTCTAAGAGGACATCAGCGTTAGCGTCGCTTTCCTGGCTCAGTACTGTTTCGTAAACAGGCAAAATATCTACCTCTGCCCCGGCACGCCTCAGGCTTTCCGGTAGGACCTCCCGTGCCTTCTTGGCCCTGGGAATGAGCACTCTTTTGCCCTTGATCCCCATTTTTAAAAGCCCTTCCACCACGGATTCCGCCACGTATTTATCAGGAATAAAGTCAGCAAAAATCCCCCTTTCTCTCAAAGCAGAAGCCGTGGCCGGCCCAATGGCTGCCACCTGCGTCAGCCCGAGAGCGCGGGCATCGTAGCCCATGCTTCTCAGCTGTTTCCAGAAGAATTTGACCCCGTTGACAGAGGTAAAAACAATCCATTGGTAAAAATCAAGATTTGTGATGGCATCTCTTAAATGAGAGTAATCATCCAGAGGCTTGATCTTGATGGTTGGGAACTCATAGCAGCATGCGCCAAGTGCTTCCAGCTTACTTACCAAGACGCTGGATTGCTCCCTGGCTCGGGTCACAACCACGCCTTTACCCAAAAGTGGCAGCTTTTCGAACCAGTCCAGCTTATCTTTTAGTTTAACCACTTCTCCGACTACCAAAAGCGATGGAGGCCTAAACCCCTTGGCTCTGGCCTGGTCAGCTATTTCAGCAATAGTGGACACCAATGTTCTTTGACGACAGGTTGTTCCCCAATGGATGAGGCTTGCCGGCATATCCGGACGCATGCCAGCCTGGATAAGGTTGGTACTGATATATTCCAAGTTTTTCACGCCCATAAAAAAGACCAGGGTACTTGTTCCAGAGGCCAGAGCCTGCCAATTATGAGCACTCTCTGGCTTGTCCGGGTCCTCGTGCCCAGTGATAAACGATACCGAAGAAGCATACCTTCTATGGGTCAAGGGAATACCAGCATAGGCTGGCGCGGCCACAGCCGAAGTCACCCCCGGAACCACTTCAAAATCAAGGCCCGCTTCGATAAGCTCCTCTGCCTCTTCCCCGCCCCGACCAAAAACATAGGGATCGCCGCCTTTGAGCCTGGCCACAACCTTCCCCTTTTTGGCCCTGTCCACCAACAAATCATTAATCTTGTCCTGGGGCAGGGTGTGATCTCCGCCTTTCTTGCCTACATAGATAATTTCTGCATCCTTGCGGCAATATTTTAAAAACTCCTTATTAGCCAGATAGTCGTAAACAACAACGTCAGCCTTTTCCAAGATATTTTTGGCCTTTATGGTCAAAAGCCCAGGATCGCCAGGCCCTGCTCCCAATAAATAGACTTTAGACATCGCTTAATATGCCTCCTATTTCAGTCCAGCAAGCCGGTCTCTTAATTTTTCTAGCTTTACTTTTTTTTCCTCAAATTCATTCAGTTTACGCTTTTCTTTGTCCACCACATGAGCTGGGGCCTTGTTCACAAATCCCTCGTTGGACAGTTTGCGGCTGACAAATTCCAGCTCCTTGTTGATTTTCTTTAGTTCCTTATCAAGCCTTGCAAGTTCACTTTCTATATCCACCAGGTCTTTGACCGGCACATAGAGCTCATGCCCCTTAACCACATTAGAAGCTGCACCAGGCGGCGGAGTCAAATCAGGTTCGGCCTGCATCGATTCCAAGCGGGCCAAATGCATAATTAAACTTTTTTGGCCAAGCAAAAAGTCTCTGTCCTCTCCTTCGACGCGTACATAAAGTTTAAGTTTCTGCGAAGGTCCAATACCAAGCTCCGAACGAATGTTTCGCACACTAACTACAACTTGTTGTAAAAACTCCATCCTCTCTACCACATCTGGCTGCAAACATTCCGGCCGACTCTCTGGAAATGGCTCCCGGGCCAAATTTGGATTTTCCTGTCCAGGGATATAGCTCCATACTTCCTGAGTAACAAAAGGAATAATGGGATGTAAAAGAACCAAAATTTCACTTAAAACCTGTTTCAAACAGCCCCTGGCCAGGGATTTGACTTCTTCGTCCTGACCATAGAGCTCTGGCTTGATCATCTCCAGGTACCAGTCACAAAACTCATGCCAGACAAATTGATATAGTACCCCGGCTGCATCGTTAAACCGGTAAGCTTCTAAAGCCTTGCGCACCTCCTCTTTCACTTCTTCAAGGCGATGCAAGATCCATTGGTGAGTCAAGCCACCGCTTTCACTAATTTTGGCAGGCTCAAACTCAATTTTTTCTTCCTCTGTTAAGTGCATCAGCGCAAATCTGGCTGCGTTCCAGATCTTATTGATAAAATGGCGGTAGCCCTCAATGCGCTCTTCGCTCATCTTGATGTCCCGGCCCATGGCAGCAAAGGCAGTCAGTGTAAATCTGAAGGCATCAGTGCCAAATTTATCCATCATGAGCAGCGGATCAATAACATTGCCCTTGGATTTACTCATTTTCTGGCCCTGGGCGTCGCGAACCAGAGCATGAATATAGACATGCCGAAACGGGACATCCTTCATAAAATGCAGGCCCATCATCATCATTCGAGCCACCCAGAAAAATAAGATATCAAATCCTGTGACCAGGACGGAGGTGGGATAAAACTTTTTAAGCTCCTCGGTCTGATCTGGCCAACCCAGGGTGGAAAATGGCCACAAGGCAGAGGAAAACCAGGTATCCAGCACATCTTCATCCTGGCTTAATTTGTCACTGTTGCATTCCGGGCAGGCTGTTGGATCTTCTCTGGCCACAATCAAATGCCCGCAGTCTTCGCAGGTCCAGGCCGGAATCCGGTGTCCCCACCAGATCTGCCGGGAGATACACCAATCTCTAATATTATCCAGCCATTCAAAATAAGTCTTGGTCCAGTGATCTGGAAAAATTTTGGTTCGGCTATCTACTACAGCCTGTCTGGCTTCCTTGGCCAGCGGACCAACTTTTACAAACCATTGCCTGGAAACATACGGTTCAATAACTGTTCTACAACGATAACAATGGCCCACACTATGTTGCAGATCTTCTTTTTTGACCAGAAAGCCCTGTTCCTCAAGCATCTGAACGACTTTTTTCCGGCACTCAAACCTGTCCAGACCAGCAAACTCAGGACCGGCCTGCTCATTCATCCTGCCTTCATCGTCAATAACCTGAATAACATCCAGATTATGCTTCTTGCCCAGTTCAAAGTCGTTCATGTCGTGGGCAGGGGTAATCTTCAGGCAACCTGTACCAAACTCTCTGTCCACATAGCTATCAGCAATGATAGGAATTTTCCTCTGAACCAAAGGCAAGATAACTTCCTGACCAATTAAGTGGCTATATCTTTCATCTTCGGGATGCACAGCCACACCAGTGTCGCCGAGCATGGTCTCCGGCCTGGTGGTAGCCACGATTACTTCTCCCTGGCCATCAGCCAAAGGATACTTAATATGGTAAAGTGCACCCAAAGCCTCTTCATGTTCAACTTCCAGATCTGCCAAAGCGGTATGACATCTGGGACACCAATTGATAATATAATCGCCCTGGTAAATTAAACCCTCTTCATAAAGACGGACAAAGACTTCGCGCACGGCCCTGGATAATCCTTCATCCATGGTAAAGCGCAGCCTTGACCAGTCCACAGAGGCACCAATACGCCGAATCTGATTTAAAATCTTATTTCCATACTCCTCTTTCCACTCCCAGACACGTTCAATAAACTTTTCCCGTCCTAAGGACTGTCTGGTCTTACCCTCGGCGGCCAGGGCCCTTTCCACCACGTTCTGCGTGGCGATTCCAGCATGGTCGGTGCCTGGCACCCAAAGTACATCATAACCAAGCTGGCGGTGATAACGGCACAATATATCCTGCAAAGTCAGGTTCAGGGCATGGCCCATGTGCAGGGTCCCGGTTACATTTGGCGGAGGAATAACTATGGCATAAGGCTTTTTAACCTTGTCAACATCCGGACTAAAACTCTTATTCTCTTCCCAAAACTCAAGCCACTTTTCTTCCACACCTTTTGGATCGTATCCTTTAGGCAATTCTTGTGCACCCATATCTATCTCCATGGAATAGTTAACTGGTGGAATGATTGATTAATTATTGATTAATTATTTATTTTGTTTACTTAAGCGATTGATGGTTGAGAGTTAACCAGTCAAACAGTAAACTAATAAACCAATTTACAAACTATACAAATCCAATATTGCCCTGTCCATAAAAAATCAAGCCTGCTACAGGGCAAACGCAACTGATTTTTAAGAGAAAACCTCGCGCCAAGCCGCCAAGTCGCCAAGTCGCCAAGGAAAACAAAGGCTTTTGTTCGGCTTGTGCCCTTAAGCCGAACAAAAGCTTCCCGGCCCTTTGGGCCGATG
Organism: Desulfovulcanus sp.; assembly: GCF_982781345.1. NCBI lineage: Bacteria > Pseudomonadati > Thermodesulfobacteriota > Desulfovibrionia > Desulfovibrionales > Desulfonauticaceae > Desulfovulcanus > Desulfovulcanus sp. Next base: position 8,859 of record NZ_CEYAEZ010000057.1, on the reverse strand, counting down.
TTTGATGTGCACTAAGGATCTGTTAGATATATAAATTTTTGAATTCAGCCTAGGTTAATCCATTTATCATGGCCTAAAAGGCCAGTAAGTCAACTCTGTCAGCGTCTTGCTGACAGGGTTGACGCTTTCGCTATTTCTACCCTTGGCGCCAGAATTTTTTGCAATTTAAGTGCGTTTGCCCTGAAACTTGCTAAACTATAAGTTTACAGGTTGAATGAATCACGGATAATGGATAACGAATCTTCAATGAAACATAGAACAGAAAAGCTTTTCATCCTCTGGGATGAATCCCATTTATGGGGGATTCTTCTCTGGCGCGCCTTAAACTTCTGGCGAGTGCCCATCCAGGTTGTAACCGCCTGCCAGATTCAAAGAGGAATTTTGGCTCAAGAAAATCCCCTGGCTCTTCTCGTCCCAGGCGGATGGGCCAGGCTAAAATCCCAAAACCTAGGAGTTGATGGAAGAAAAAATATCCGCAAATTTATTCAAAACGGGGGGAAATACCTGGGTTTTTGTGGAGGAGCAGGGTTGGCACTTAAATCAAGTGACCCAAACCCAGCCAATAAAGACACAAGACACGCTGTACCCCTGCTTGATCTCTGTTCATGGGGCCGCAGACCAATGTCTAAGAGACTGCCGAATTTTAGCGGCCATATTTTGTGTCAGGTAGAATTAAAAAACAATAACCTGTTTGCCCAGATGCCTTTGCCTGTCTGGTGGCCGTCACAATTTGCACCGAATGACGATCCTACGGTGCAAGTCCTGGCCTCATATCTTGAACCGGAAAAAGATTTCTGGGTAACTGACCTCAATTTAAGTGCCCTTAAACCACAGGAACTGCGTAAATGGGAGAAAGTCTATAAAATCAGTTTAAATCCCGCCCTTATCCAGGGTGAACCTTGCCTCATCCAAGGCAGATTCGGCCAAGGAGAGTATATTTTAAGCTATGCGCACCTTGAAACTCCTAACTCTCCGTCGGCCAACAAACTTCTTTGGATCATTCTCTCCAACTGGCTTAAGAAAGAAGATGGTAGCTTGAGAAGCTGGGAAGATAAGAAGATAAGAAGTCGGGTGAATTATGATCAGCCGGCACTCCCGGAGTGGGATGTGCAAAGTCCTGCCATTGTCTGGGACGATGAGGAACTTTTTGAGCTATGGAAAAGGGTAGAAAATATAATTGACTTTGGCCAAAAGCATTTTCTTCTTTCCTGGCGCAGACCCTGGCTTCTTTCATGGCGTAGAGGTATCCCCGGTTCCCACATCAATTTTATTTACGCCATGCTTTCCTTTATCTTAAGCGTAAGTCCTAAATCAAAAACGATTGCTTTGTGGGAAAAAAATAAAGACCAGCTTACTTACCTCACAGATAAATTCTACATACGCCTCAAACCTTATCTTCTGGCAGAAAGGTTGGCCCTAACCAGCAGCCCATCCTCACCTGAAACAAGCTCGAAAGCCGGTCTTCAACAAGACAAAATTGAACTCTTTGGCACCTTTCCTGGCTATGGCGGCCTTTATGGCCAGATTATAAATATTCTGGACCAACTTATCTTGAGCAGCCTAAGGGAGTAGTTTATTGGTTGAGTGGGTGAGTGGGTGAGTGGTTGAGTAGGGAAGTGGATGAGTAGGTGAAGCTTGCAGACCAGCAGGATCGGGGCTACCCCAAAATTTTCACGACGCACAAGCTGAAAATCGATAAGAAAAACGTCCAGTTGCCCAAAAAATCTGCGGCCAAACCTTACTCAGAGGCCAACTTTTCATAATTTTTTTCAATACTGTGCTATTCTTTCTACGGGATGTAGACTTTCAGCTAAATTCTGGAGAGAATCTCTTTTAAAATTTGCCTGGCTCGCTGCTCATCACCCAATACGCCGACCCGGATAGTAATTTCACAAGAATATGGGGTTAAGGCCTCTATGGTAATCCAAACATTGGTGTCGTCCAAATATTTGGACCTAAGTTGAGCAACGTCCTCGCCTCTTTCGGCCTTTAATATAGGCAGCCCCATCTTTTTCATGGCCGTGATACTGGCCTGATAGACTTTGTCCATGTCCTTATTCAAATGTTGAGTAAGCTTACCTTTGTACCAGATGGCTGCCCCAGCTCCGATCCCACTTCCAACTACAAACAAACAGCTAAGCTGAGTCATCATTAAAAAAACACAAAAAAAACCTAAAATAAACTTTTTAAGCATAAGACTTTCCTTTATTATTTTAAGTTCAATTCTAAGTTGCCAATAATTCCAAGTAGACATCAAATTTAGCTGACGCATCCGGACGTTCTATCTCAAAATTATTGCTTATTTCTCGTCATTCTGAGGGAGTATAAAAACGACCAAAGAATCTCAGACGGGCTGCACGAGATTCTTAGCTTCGCTCAGAATGACGTAATCAGAACATCAACTAGCAGATGCACTCGGTTTGAGCCTTTATTTTCACTAATAAATAGCTGATCAAATCTTCCTTTAAGCGAGTAATTAGGTCAGTCTGAGGCAAAAGTTCGATCAGATTATGCACATAGCCTTTAGCCAGTACCTCCCGGCACGTAAAGGCAAAGTTTAAATCAAACACCCAAGAGAGAAGAAGAAGCTTAAAATCATTGATATAGACCATATCCGTGTAGTTGGCCAATCTTCCTTGCTGGACCTGCTCTAATGCCTTTACACTAAAGGCCTCTGGTTCATCTCTCAACCCTAAGGTGACCACCTTGTTTTGTTTCCCCCCTGGCTGAACGTAGGAAAGTACTACCGGGAAAATATCTAGTTTGTCTGCATCCCGAACTATCTGAGTGATTGTCCGTAGGTTGGGCGGCAATTTTAGTGGAAGGCTTAGACGATTGTGCAAAAGCACTGCAATGAGGACATTGCGTCCTTCTTTAAAAGGCAAGTTATTTAAAATTTCTTCTCTTTTTAGGATCTCATAACCCAGGCGGGCATGGTCAACAGACAGTTTGTCGTTAAAGGTCTTGAATCGGTAGTACTGCTCAAAACGACCTATATCGTGAAACAAGGCAGCCAAACTAGTCAAAAAATAAAGTCTGGAATTCAAGCGCTCATCCTGGGCAATAGCCTGGGCATTATTAAGCACCCTATATGAGTGCTCTTCTTTTAAGCGAATATTTTCCTGATCTTGTTCTCTTTTACTGTAAAACTTCTGCACATACTCCTTAAACCACAGTTTATATTTATCAAACTCCATCACTATCTCTTTTGAGTCTGTAGCCAAACCCTATTTTAAGCGCTGATAGAAAGTCTTGGTTTCTGAAATGCATTACAAATGCCTTGGGTAAGCCAATCTTGACGAAGCTTGCGGAAGAACAGAGCATCGGGATGAATGGGATAAATATTTTGCGATGTTGACTCGATAATTTAAAAAATATTTGGTTACCCAAAATCCCCCATTATGCTCTGCCCGCAAGCAAGCCTTTTACCCAGTTGAATCCAGCGAGGCTGGGCTGGCTTTGCCAGTATTCAACAGGGGTAGATGGGTCCAAGTCTTTGTACCAGCATGAAAGAAACCAGAACTAAAAAATAATCATGAAAACTTGCCCTCTTAAAGTATGGCGCTTCCTTATTTCCCCATGTCAGCGCTCCAAATACCACTTCTTGCGCTCAAATTCCTCCTCAGTTATCTCTCCTTTGGCCAGCCTTTTGCGCAAAATATCCACAGCTTCTTGAATCCTTTTACGCTCTTCCTCAGCCTCACGCTCCATTTCTTTGTCCCTGAGAGGACCTCCGGGACCAAATAAAAAACGCAAAAAGCCCATTATAAGGGCAAGAATTACCCCAATAAAGACAAATTTTGACAGAGTTAATAACCACCCTCCCGTGAACCCTTCTCCAAATGGCCAGTACTGCCAAGGGTCTGCTTGGGTACAAATAAAATCCAGGTTAAACATCTGCATTTTTAAAGTTAGGGTTATCCTTGAAAATAATCATAAAATACAGGATGAATCAGAATAGTTAGCTTGTTTTCTTCCTGCACTTTGATTACCTTTTCCGGCATAAGCCCCACATCCAAGGCCAACTCCTCAATCCGTTTCTTCTCCATTTCAAATTTACTATCTTCTTTGTCAAAAGTAGCTACCTCTACCCAACCATCCATTTTTACCTCCCGGGGTTTTACGTTAAATATTTCACACTGACTCCGCGCAAAATTTAGAGTTGAATAACTTAACCTGTAGTTTAGTTTAATAATTAAAACGAGTTCCCAAACTCAACCAGTTAGCAATTACATCACTTTTCCATAGGCCATGGCGTACAGGTTCGACAAGGGGCAAAACCAGCATAAAATGCCTCTTTTAAACTAGAAAATAAAATCTTATTTTTGGAAGAAACTCTCTGACCAAAATCACAGCTTAGTCTATGAAAGCGCTTAGACCTTTTATTGCCGAGATATGCTTTCCTGGCCGCATCCATAGTCAAAATCCTGGCCCAAAATCCTTGTCTGACATCCATGGCTCGCCTTTGCGCAGCCAAAAGGTGAGGAAATTTGTGCTCATTCTGACCTTTGTAGAAAAAACAAAAAGCCAGTCCCTTCTCGACCAGCAAATAATTTAAACTTTCCTTGGTAGGCAAGTAAACATGGGCCAGAATTCGCCCATATCTGTCAGCAGAAATTTCCTCGGTTTTAATTATGAGTGTCTGCCCTTGAACCAAACGGAGCAACTCTCTTTTGGCTTCACGAGCAAAGTATTGGCTAGGTGCACCACCATGCCCGATTTCCGGAGCATCAATTCCTTGAAGACGTACCTTCTCTCCTCTTTCTAGAATCAGAGTATCTCCATCCAGAACCCGTTTAACCCTGACCTGCCAGTCAACAGCATGGACCGAAAAAGCAGGCAACAAGAGGGCAACAAGAAGACAGCCCAGAAAAAGACACCTGAAAAGTCGGCTCTGTCCTGTCGGCATGAATAACTTCCTGACTAAAAAGTGAGGACTGAGTAGAGTGAAAGGTAAAGGCCTTAAGGCCTAAGTTTTTTAACCTTCCACTCAACTACTCAACCAACTGAACCAATAACCAAATCAGCTTTCATAGTAAGATTTTAAACAAGCACTACGCACAGGATGTCTTAGTTTACGCAAGGCTTTGGCCTCAATTTGCCTGATTCTTTCCCTGGTTACATTGAATAGTTTACCCACTTCTTCCAGAGTATGGTCGGATTTTTCACCTAGGCCAAAGCGCTTCCTGAGCACCTGCTCTTCTCTTGGGGTAAGTTCAGAAAGCACCTTATCAATGAGTTCAGAAAGTTTAGTATTGACCACTTCTTCGGCCGGAGCCACGGCCTTTTTATCTTCAATAAAATCGCCCAGGCTACTATCCTCCTCATCCCCAATAGGAGTCTCGAGGGATATAGGTTCTTTGGCTATTTTCAGCACCTTTTTCACCTTTTCCAGAGGATAGTCCATTCTCTCGGCAATCTCCTCAGGGGTTGGATCACGCCCTAACTCCTGAACTAAGTACCTGGAAGTACGAACCAGTTTGTTTATGGTCTCGATCATATGCACAGGAATACGGATAGTCCGGGCCTGGTCGGCAATGGCCCTGGTAATTGCCTGTCTGATCCACCATGTGGCATAGGTTGAAAACTTGTAACCGCGCTGATACTCAAATTTATCCACTGCCTTCATCAGACCGATATTGCCTTCCTGGATCAAATCCAAAAATTGCAGTCCCCTGTTAGTATATTTTTTGGCAATACTTACTACCAGACGTAAATTTGCTCGAATAAGTTCCTGTTTGGCCTTTAAGGCATCACTATTGCCCTTCTTGATTCTCCACAGCACTTCTTCCAGGTCATTCACATTGTGCATACACTTTTCTTCTAAGCGCTGGAGAATTTCCATTTTACCATAGATCATTTCCTTGAAAGAAAAGAGCTCTTCCACGGTCATATTCAATTCATCGGCCACAGCAACAGGATTTATCTCGCGCCTTTCCAACTTCTGGAACAAATCAAAAATCTCATCCTGACTCTTACCTAGAGAAAGAATATACGCACTAACATCGCGCTGACAATTGTGCATCTGCCGCACATAATCTTCCACATTCTCAATAAGCTTATCGATCAGGGTCTTTTCCAGCTTGATACTACGCAACCGCTGAACGATTTCGTCCTTATACTCTAAAATTCTTTTCTGAACACCATAGACGCGGCGATCAAGACGAGCGCACTCATCTAGTTTAGTATAGATATTCTTTTTCTTCTTGTAGATAGCCTTTACTTCTTCTAACAATCTGATGACCCTCTGCTTTTGATTCATCTCTTCTTCAGTAGGATCATCCTCTTCAATAGTTTTAACTACGTCTTTTAGCTTAATCTTATCTTTCTTTAAATCCTCTCCCACTTTTATCAATTCTTCTACCACCACTGGAACTTCTACCAAAGCATAAAGTACTTCCAACTCACCGGCTTCAATTTTTTTAGCAATAAATACTTCTCCATCGCGGTCCAAAAGACCAACCGCGCCCATCTCACGCAGGTACATACGTACAGGATCGCTACTCCTTGTAGTAGTATCCAAGGCATCTTCCGTTTCAGTCAAATCAACTGGCCCCTCAGCAATATCGCTAGTATCTTCCGGTACTACAGATATAGGCTTGCCAGCCTTGGCATCAACAATAGTTATATCCAATTGATCAAAAATAGTGATAATCTCTTCTATCTGTTCCGGACTATTCACCTCTGCCGGCAAAGCCTTGTTTAACTCATCAAAGGTCAAAAACCCCTTTTTCTTACCTTCAGCTATAAGCGCTTTAATTTGTTGTACATCTTTTATACTACTCATTTGCCCCCTCTCCTATGCGGGTGAATTTTGATACGGCTTGGTTAAACAAAATTACACACATTACCTCTCACAAATTACGAGTGGATTTCCCCTCGCAAAAGAGTTAAAATCCGACGGATCTCTTGCTGATCACCATTTTTTTGGGCCCGCTCCAGAGCTAGTGTAAGATTTTTTTTAGTGAGTCTTTTATTTTCCCTGCTTAAAAAATCCAAATACTCTCGCAGTATAACCTCTTTGCTTTCTGCTAGGAGATCTTGCTGCATTTTGCTGTGTACAAAAAAAGTTTTTTGCTCCTCATCAAGCTGGGTCAATACCTGATCGGTATCATAGCGAACCAGTTTTTCCCACAAATCTCTGGCCCAGTCTGATTTAAAATAATGTGGCATATTCTTTTCATCTAAAATGGGAACATACTCAGGGAAACAAATAGCAAAAGTTAAAATCTCCTTATCTCTTGAGTTTCGCCCCACCTTTAACTTCTGGCCTACACCCGATGTTTGCACCTTGTGCTTATTACCTTGCACCTCCGGTATACTTTGGCGCAGTTCCGTCTCCGAGAGCTTCAAGCTCTGGGCAATCTTGGGAATATAATAGGCTCGCCATGAAATATCTCTTAAGTTCAAAAGAAAATCTCTGGCCCAGGCCAGAATTTCTTTGGGAGACTTGTGCAAACTAATCATTGTTAAGCAAAAATCAAGACCATCGCGAGCTTTACCTAGCAATTCATCAAGACTTTTTGGACCATATTTTGTGAGCAAACTATCCGCATCCTCGCCCGCCGGGAACTGGACCACCTTACATTTTAGGCCCTGACTTAAAACCATTTGCGCACTGCGCAAGGCTGCCTGGGCTCCGGCCTGATCACCATCAAACAAGAGCACAACGCTCCCGGTCAATCCTCCCAGCCTTTTGACCTGCGTCTCAGTGAGTGCAGTGCCCAAGACTGCACAGGAGTTGGTAAACCCATATTGATGAAGGACTATAACATCCATATAGCCTTCGGTAAGCAATACCTCTTGCTTCTGACTAATAGATCGTCTGGCTTGATATAACCCGTATAAATGCTCACCTTTTTTATAGATGAGGGTTTCACTGCTGTTTAAATATTTCGGGTCTCCTTCCCGAATAACCCGCCCTCCAAAGGCCACTACCTGGCCGGAGAGATTAAATATGGGAAAAATCAGACGACCGCGGAAACGGTCATAGATACGTCCTTGGTTATTTTGGCTCAAAAGTCCGGCATCTACGCCTTGCTCCGGGGTATAGCCAAGAGATTTCAGATGATTTTCAAGGCCATGCCAGTCATCAGGGCTGAATCCAAGACCGAACTTTTGAATCATATCCTGACTGACTTGCCGCTCGGTCAAGTAATCTCTGGCCATTTTTCCCTTTTTAGACCATAAATTATCTTTAAAATAAGTATAGGCCAGGGAGTTAAGATCCAGACAAAGCCTTCTTTTTGTTTTATCTTTTTTTTGTTTAAATGGGGTTCGGCTCTCCTCAAGCCTTATTCCGGCTTCCTGTGCCAGCTCAATAACAGCTTCCTTAAACTCCAGTCCGTTTATTTTCTGATAAAAATGGATAACATCTCCGGCAGCCTGGCAACCAAAACAATAAAAAAAACCTTCATCTGGGTTTACAGTAAAGGACGGCTTGGTCTCTTGATGAAAAGGGCACGGGCCCACCCACCTGCTTCCGGCTGGCCGCAAATTGACATAACGCCCAATTAATTCAACAATCTCAAGCTGCTGCTTAATTTCAGCTATGACCTGGTCATCAATCATTTTTTGTTCAATGTTCAAAGTTCAAGGTTCTACGTTTAAGGTTTTTGTTTTGTTGATAAAGAGCCTGTGGCCAAACCCTATTTTAACCGCTGAATGAAAGTCTTGGTTTCTGAAATGCATTACAAACGGCTTGGGTAACCCAATCTTAATGAAGCTTGCGGAAAAACAGAGCATCGGGATGAATGGGGCTAAATACTTTGCGATGTTCACCATCACTATCGATAATAAAAGAATAGTTGTTTACCCAAAATATCCCATTATGCTCTGTCCGCAAGCAAGTTTTAGATG
>NZ_CEYAEZ010000056.1:0-17969 GCF_982781345.1 Desulfovulcanus sp. | reverse complement strand
AAAAAGTAGAATTGGTACAAACGCAACTTCTTGATATCGTTCGTAGGCTTTTAAAGAAAGGATACAAGGAGTCGGATATACAAATTTTAACTCCGATGTACAAAGGACAGGCAGGAGTCCAGATATTAAATCAAGAATTACAGAATATATTTAATCCCCATGGTCAGAAGTTTAGAATAGGATTTACAGAATATCGTGTTGGGGATCGAGTGATGCAGATTCGCAACAATTATGATAAAGAAGTATTTAATGGCGACCAGGGGTACATTGTAAGATATGAAAAGGATGCTGGAATAGTTTATGTGGATTTTCAGGGAGACGTGAAAGACTATAGTATTCACGAAATGGATGAAATTGTTCTGGCTTATGCAATTACGGTTCACAAATCACAGGGATCGGAATATCCTGTTGTAATTCAGCCAGTGACGACTTCTCATTTTATTATGTTGCAGCGTAATCTTCTTTATACGGGAATAACCAGGGCAAAACAAGTATGTGTTTTGGTAGGAGAAAAGAAAGCGTTAGGGATAGCGGTTAGAAATAATAAGGTGACAAAACGATATACTAAGTTATCGCTGTTGTTGGAATAATTCTTTAGCCTTTTTTAGGTAGTCCATTGAGTAAGGACGCGGATCGAACGATAACTTTTTCCTTTTTTAGCCCGTATCTTTTTTTAAGATGCGGGCTTTTTTTTGCGTTGTTGTTGGGAGGCTTGGTGAAAATGGAAATGCAACTGTTTGAAACGATCTCGATTTTACTGATTTTGTTGTATGTGAGCGGGACAATTACAATGCTTGTTGGTTCACTAATGGCTTTTGTTCCGTCACTTGTTTATCATCTTTTTTTTGCGCCTGGTGTGATTTTGCATGAACTTGCTCATTTGATTTTTGCGATTATAGCGGATCAAAAAATCAAGTCTTTTGTGCCCTATCGTCCACAGGGACGGGATGATGGGACGATGGGATATGTAGAATATACGGGCGGGGCAATATCTTTCGTAAGTATTGCCCCTTTTTTTATATGTATTCCTATTGGTATGTATTTGATGGATATCTTTTGTGGAGGAGATTATCCTATGTTTCCGATAAAGTTACATACATATAATGGAATTTTAAAGCAGTGGCAGGAATATTGGCGTTTATTATGTGATGGTTACAGGCTGGTTTGGGTGGTTGTACAATCTTTTTTCAGGCATTTGGGGGAACATGATTTAAAGTATTGGTTGAAGGTGTATTTTTTTGCATCAATAGCCTGTTCCTGGATGCCCTCTTCACACGACCTGCTTTGCGCCTGGCCGGTGTTGATAGCCTTAAATTTCGCTATCTGGCTATTAAGATATATTCCCTGGGATGTTCCATTTTGGGCACAAGAATATGTTTTGCGCCTTGAATGGACATTAATATTTGGGAGTGGATTTGCATTATTTTTTGCTCTGGCAGCGTTTGCCGTGGGGTTGCTTGTGAAGTTAATAAGTAAATAAAGTAAACTAAGTAAATTTTAAAAAAAGAAAAGAAAGAAAAGAAAAGAAGGGTATTCCCCCTCACAAGTAAAAGAAGTAAACCAATTATAGCTGAAGCTTTCTGCTTCATCGCCCTGGCAACTCAATCTTCTACAGGCATAAATCTGGACACTCCCTGCCCTACTTGCTTGCTTTTTACTTCCAATTTCCTCTCCACCCAGAGCATAGCTTGTAGAGGGCAAACTCACGGAAAACTTTGTTAAACATTTAACTGAGTATAGAGCCCGCCTTTTGGCGACTTCTTTTTGCTTTTCCGGACGAATTCGCGTTGTCTCTGTAAAAGATGGAGGTGAATTTGAATTATGTTAAGAGATGAACTTTTTGCGATGCTCAACAGAGACAAACTGAGCGACTACCTGCCCTACTTGGCTTATGAGGAGGATAATAAGCTTTATCTTAATAAAGACCATAGTCTGGGTTTTATTTTGGAGCTATCTCCCGTGCCGTATGCCGGCGATGCCCAGGTGAATGCTTTAGAAACAATTTTTGAGCTGGCCTGGCCCAAAAATACGGTTTTGCAGGTGATGTTATATGCTGATCCAGACCAGGATGAAGTTTTGAAGGGGTATAGGGAACTGCGTGACAAAGCAAAAGGTGAAGGTGAAGATTTTTTAGCGGAGTGGAGTAAGCGATTTTGTGATTATTTATGGGAGCATCGGCACAAGGGGATAAGTCGTGATGTGCCAGTGCCGTTTAGGAATTTCAGGGTGTTTTTAGCAGCAAAGTACAGCACAAAGAATGTAACGGATTTGGAGTCGGAATTGACCAAGATACGGGGTTTAAGGGAAAGCGTGATTGGTGCATTTAAGGCGGCTCATATTGAAGCGATGGATGTTGAGGCAGCGGAGTTAGTATATATTATGCACAGGATTTTGAATCCCGGCAGACGTTATGGGCAGAAGATATGGAATGATAGCACTCCGTTGTCTGAACAGATAATGGAGGCTTATACGTTATTGGAAGTAGGGTCGGAGGAATTAAAGATTAATGGTTGGTATGTAAAGGTAAAGACTCCTCGCGTATATTGTACGAAGCCAACGCCGTATAAAATTAATCAGTTGTTTGGGGATTTATTGTCTGGCGGCAATCAGATGCAGATACCTTGTCCGTTTTTGTTGACGCTAAATGTTCTGCCCAAAAATGCGGGGACACATATACATAGCAAGGCCAACTTTATTGCGGCCCAAAGGGCAGCGACAAAGATAGCCCCCAGGTTGATGCGAAAGAAGGAAGAGTTTTTTCGGGCGGTAAATGAAATTGAGGAGGGGTCAAGGTTTATTTGGGGATATATGTCAGTTGTTTTGTTTGCGGAGACAGAAGACGTTTTAAGGCGGGCGGATAAAATTTTGGACGCTTGCTGGGCCAAGCAGCAGTTTGAGTTGCAGGATGAGAGATGGCTGAATTTGCCATTGTTTTTATATGCCCTACCCTTTGGTCCCCATGTGGAAGGGGCGGACAAGATTGGTAGATATGAGCCGGTAGATACAAAGACTTTGGCTATATGTAGCCCTATCCAGGCGGACTGGATGGGAACGGGAACGCCTGTGATGCCGTTTATAAGCCGGCGTGGGCAAATAATGATGTTGGATTTAAGAGACAGTGAGACAAATTATAATTGTTTTATTGCAGCGGAGTCTGGTGCCGGAAAAAGTTTTCTAACAAACTTCATAACGACAAATTATCTTAGTATAGGCGGCCAGGTTTACATTATTGATATTGGCAGGTCTTATAAAAAGTTGTGTGAGATGATCGGTGGTCAATATATAGAATTTACACCTAACAGTGGGATTTCATTAAATATATTTAGCACCCTGGATCCCAGGATGTTTAAAGAGATAGAGGATGCGGAAAGTAGTTTGTTTGTAATGTTGACCAGGGTATTGGCTCAGATGGTGAAGCCGAAGGAGCGTGTAACGGATTATGAGTACAAGTTGCTGTCCGGAGCTTTACTGAAGGCGATTAGGCGTGCCGGTGAACGTGGAGAGTATGTTTCAATTGACATGATAATAGAAATATTGCGTGAAGAGTCTAACGAGCTAGAGGAGAGGAATTTACAGGATAGGCGCAGGGCGGATTTAGCGGAAATGCTAGAACCGTATTCGTCGAGAGGGATAGCCGGGAAATGGTTTAGGGGTCCGTTGAATTTGGATTTTAACAATCGTTTTGTTGTGCTGGAGCTGGAAGAGTTGAATGCCAATCCGGATTTGAGGGAAGTGGTTTTGTTGATGATTATGAGTTTTATAGATCAGAAATTGTATTTTGGGGACAGATCTGTGCCGAAACTGATCATTATAGATGAGGCGTGGCAATTGCTTAGAGGTGCGAATACGGCGGATTTTATAGAGACAGGTTACAGGCGTGCCAGGAAGTACGGTGGCAGTTATATAACGATTACGCAGTCGGTGATGGACTTTTTTAGAGAAGACAATGCTGGTGTAGGTCAGGCGATTATATCAAATTCTGCCTTTAAATTTTTATTGGTTCAGAAGCGAGAGGATTTAAAGCGTGCCAGGGATGAAGGCAAGTTGGTTTTGAGTGATTTTGAGGCCAGGTTGGCTGAAACTGTACATACTGTCCCGGGGAAATATTCAGAGATTTTTGTTAAGTCGGATCGTGCTTATGGAGTTGGGCGGTTGTTTGTGGATAAATTTACACAGTATCTTTACAATACAAAACCTGGTGTTGTTCAATACTTAGAGAATAAGGTTGCATCCGGATATAGTTTGGCAGAAGCAATTGATATGGCGATTGCAGAGGGCATAAAATAAATTTGATTTCCCAAAACTAAGCGACCGAATCTTGACAAAATTTTTCGAGATAACTAATATTTTGCCAAGTTCATTTATTTGTCCCGTAATTTGCGGGCTAGTTTACTTTTTACATGGTGCGGATTGAGTTTCAATCGGCGGCCTGACTCCCCGAAAGGGGTGGTCCTTTGAGGCCAGGGATGTAGCCGATGGCGAGTACAGGGGAGCTTATAGTCCGGCATATAAGCGTTGAACCTGGATGCCCACCATGATGTAGGATGTAGGCAGCTAGCCGGATTAGCTGAGAGCATTTTGAGTAAGAAAGCCTGTAAGATTTTACAGGTCTTAGTCCGAAGAGGATTGCGCAAGGGAATAGTTGCGTTTTTTCCCGCGTAGTCCCCTGCCCCATTGGATTTGGCGATGAGTCTCGTCATGATATCGCACCATCTCCCCTCGCGCTGATCAGGCTGAGAGGGCAGCAGGCGTGATAAGTCGTCAATCCTACCAGTTCAATTTCAGACCATAAATCCGCAAAAAATTAAGGTGTAAAAAATTAACCCCACCAGGGGACGTGTGCGCTACTTGTCCCCTGTGGGGATTGGTGCGTCATGCGTCCTCCTGGCGTTGTTATTTCAACTCAAACAATTAAAGGAGGATACTATGGCAAGGTTAAATCGAGTACAGTTAATTGGACGTTTGGGACAGGATCCTCAACTGGCATATCTGCCAAGCGGGGAACCAGTAGCAAACCTGTCAGTTGCAACGGACGAAAGCTACACTGATAGGGACGGCAATCGAGTTGAACGTGCTGAATGGCACAGGGTTGTGCTATTCGGAAAACCTGCCGAATTTGCCAGTCAGTATTTACAAAAAGGCAGGTTGGTTTATGTAGAAGGAAAACTAAGAACCAGAAAATGGCAGGACAAGCAGGGACAGGACAGATATACTACAGAGATTGTAGGTTTTACCATCCAGGCTTTGGACAGGCCAAAAGATGGTGAAGTTCAAGACCATGGACAAGAACCAACAAACGCAGATGTAACTCCGCCTCCGTCTTTCCCTGCTGATATGGATGATGCCCCATTTTAGTCTAATTTTGGTTTAATAATTGAGGCTAGGCGAAACTAAACTTTTAGAATTGCCTGGCCTTTTTTGTAACCCCGCCAGGGGAGGATGCAAATCCCCTGAACGGGGATTTTTGTATCCTCCTGACGGCGGTAAAACCAGAAGGAGGATACAATGGCCGTTGAGATTACCCGTTTTAACAAGCAAACTGGCAAAAATGAAACAAAAGTTTACGAAACTGTCGCTGAACGTGTTAGAAAATTTAGGGAAGCCTGTCCTATTTCTGAGGGATGGGCACTTGTAACGGATGTAAGCTGTCCCACCGAAGATATTGTTTTGGCTGTGGCCAAAATAATTTCTCCAAGTGGCCAGATTGTAGCCACAGGGACGGCCGAAGAAAAGCGAAATTCATCTTTAATAAATAAGACGTCTGCTGTTGAAAACGCCGAAACTTCCGCCATAGGCCGTGCGCTTATGGCTGCTGGTTTTGGCGGCGGTGAATTCTGCTCTGCTGAGGAACTTTTGCAGGCTTTGAAGCAGCAGCAAGAGATTGAAGCGGTAGTAGAAAAAAACAAAACTACTCCTCAAAAATCTCAGGGTAAAACTGCCCAACCAAACCAATCAAAAACATCTCAGCCTACCCAGTCATCTCAACCACAATCTGAGGATCTTCTGAAGTATCTCCCACCGATAGACGGTGTGGAGTATGTGCAGGAAAATGGTCAGATTGTGGCCAAGGGGAAGACTTATGGCAAGAGTAATGTTTTAAAGGCTGCTGGATTTAAATGGAATGCCCAGCGAAAGGTTTGGTATAGAGAGGCAGCGTGATGGAATGGTCTGAATGGTCTGCAATTTTTGTCGGGTTTTGTTATGGTTTAATAGCTGCTTACGGTTTTTTATATCTTGTAAGCAAGTATAGCAAGTAATCCTCCGCGCGGAGGGAGATGCGAATTTCCCTCCGCAAGGGGGATTTGCGTCTCCTTTCGTGCAGTCAAGCAGATAAGGAGACGTATCATGTGTAAATTAAGTGAAATTTTGGCGAAGGGACTCCAAACTTATGCAAAGAAAAAGAGTGAGAATGAATTAGGAGACCGCAGCGTTTATATTGGCGCTTCAGATATACCTAATTGTCCGCGTAAAGTCATTCTGGATAAATTGGATTCTGAGGATCATGATCTAGAGACCTTGGTTCGTTTTGAACGGGGTCATCTAGCAGAGAACATCGTTGCTAATGCTTTACAGTCAGCAGGTTATGGCAACTTTGTTCGGCAGTATGAGGTTGACGCCACCGAGTCCCTTGGTGTGCCTGTAAAGGCCCATCTGGATTTTGTGTGGTTTGGCAAAAATAGCGTGTCTGTCCTGGAAGTCAAAACAGTATCCGGCATTCCTGATTCTCCTTATGAGAGTTGGGAAATGCAATTATACGCTCAGATGGGTTTTTTGGCTCTGTCTGGTGTTGAGGGACAGATTAGAGGTGCAATCCTGGCCCTGGATTTGAACAGCGGTCAGCATAAAGTTTTCAACGGCTATGAGCATAACGAAGAAATTGCTCAAAGCCTTTTTGATAAGGCGGTCATAATGTGGGAAGCTCTGGCTGCTATTCGTGCTGGCCAGGTGGATGAAGATTGGCAGGATAAACTCACTATCCAGCCAAATCAGCTTTGCTGCTGTTGCAACCATTCCGCATCCTGCCCTCGATTCCGAGGCGAAGTGGAGATGCCGGAGATTGAGGAAGAGGCAAAAGAGCTTCTCAGGCTCAAGGCTCAAAAGAAGTCTCTTGATGCTCAGATCAAGGCTAAGCAAGCTCCTCTGATGGAGATATTTGCCAAGGTTGGCATAGAGCCAGGCACTAAGGTGCGTGCTGGCAATCTGGTTCTGAAGCTGGTCTCCAGGAAGTCAAAATATCTCGTCAAGGATGCTGTGATAGCGAAGTTAGAAGAGATAGGAGAAGACCTTTCTGCTTACCAGCGGGAAAGCGTCTCTCAGTACATAGACATTAAAGGTTTGAAATAAATTTCAACCCCAGTCCAGGGGAGAAGCTAATTCTCCCCTGGCGGGGCCATAGCTTCTCCTCTGTGATTGGGAAAAACGGAGGGTTAGCTATGGCAGCATTTCACAGATACATTGGTAGAGAGATTGGTCTAGCATGTAGGGTTAATGGAAAGATGAGGAGAGTTGTTGGGATTCTTGTTGGATTTCGCAACTCTAAGTTGTTAATTAAAACAGCTAATCTTTCCGAACCTGTAGGATTTGTGATTGGCAGAGATCAGTGGATTCCGTTTTATCTCGGGCCAAAATTAGACCGTATCGCTTAACCCACCCCTTATACCAGGGGACGCATTGCTGTCCCCTGATGGGGGTTGCGTCCCTGTGAGGGGATAAACCCAAAAGGAGGGGCGTATGAGCATTCCTGGACGAATTATCAACCTGAAGAAAGAAGGCTTTCTGCCGCTCAAAATCCACAAGGGAAAAATAATAAAGGTAAAATGTCTCTTTTGCGGGAAGGAAATGTCCTATTCTCGAAGAAAGGAGCATTTTTGTAGTTAAAATAAACATAATTTAACAACCCCAACCCAGGGGGAGACGCTACGTTTCCCCCTGTGGGGTGTAGTGTTCTCCCTCTGGCAAAATATGGAGGGAGACATGAGCGTTTACGACATAGTTACTGAGAAAATAATTGCCCAGCTTGAGAAGGGTCAAATCCCCTGGCAGCGTCCCTGGAAACAGGAGCGGCCACGCAACATCAAAGGCCGTCCTTATAAGGGCGTGAACCTACTGCTTCTTGCCGATGCTCCATATTCCTGCCCAATCTGGGCAACTTTTAAGCAGATCAAGGAGCGAGGCGGAAGCATCAAAGCTGGGGAGAAAGGAACACTGGTGGTTTTCTATAAGCCTGAGACTCAACCGGTTATTCCAGAAGGGATGACTGAGGAAGAGTTTGAGGCAAAGGTTGCTGCAGGCGAGCTTCAACCTGAATATGAGAAAACCTACTGGCTGCTCAGATACTATAAGGTTTTCAATCTTGAGCAGACTACGCTTGAGATTGAGAAATACTGGCAGCCGGTTTCCAACGATTTCCAGCCAATTGAGCAAGCTGAGAAAGTAGTTGAGAACATGCCTAACCGCCCTGCAATTGTTCACGAGGGCAGTGTTGAGGCAGCGTACTATGTAAACATTGATACGATAAAATTACCACACCAAGAGCATTTTCTTAGTCCTGAAGGGTACTATGAAACTCTTTTCCATGAGTTGACCCACTCCACCGGCCATAAATCAAGGCTTAATCGGAAATCTCTTACGGCATACTCTCCCTTTGGCGGAACTGAATACTCCAAAGAGGAACTGGTGGCGGAATTAGGAAGTGCTTTCCTTTGTTCTGAATGTGGCATTGAACAAAATTATGACAATAGAGCAGCCTATATTCAGTCCTGGTTGCAGGCACTCCGCAACGACAAGCGGATGATAGTACATGCTTCAAGCCAGGCGCAGAAGGCTGCGGATTACATACTGGGGGGCCGTCATGAATAAGGTAAGGATTACACATCATGCTCTAGACAGGGCAAGTCAGCGGCTTCTCCATAGATGGAAAGAAGAACGGTATCCGGGAGAAGGTTTGTACTCCTGGTTGTATCGCTTAGCTAACAAGGTTGGCCAGGATGTTAAAGCCGATACTGTTCTTTGGTATCGGGGTATCAGATTTGCTTTTCGCAAGAGAGGCAAAAAGGTAATCCTGGCAACGGTATATTAAAAAAAATAACTAGCCCCACAGGGCTTCCTTTTTTGGAGGCCCTGACGGGGAACTGTCTCGGCCTCCAGAATTTGTCCCTGGGTAAAGGAGGTCGAGTCGGTGAAGATGATAAAATTAATTTTTATAAGATTTTTTATCACTTTTCTGGATTCTTTTCGTTGGATATGGATTGGGGCCTTTACAGGTAATCTAATTGGAATTATTTTAGAAAAAAAGAATCTGGATTAGTATGGATATTAATAAGTTTTTTGTATTTAGTAATAAATATAGTTATAAGCGAAAGTTTTTTAGTGATGATAAACAAAAATAGGAGTGGTGCAAATGAAAGAGATAATGATTGCGACTATGATAGTTAATACAATATTCATTATTCCTGCTATCTGGTTGCTTTATAGAGAATGGAAAAAACAGAAAAAGCATTGTTAATTTATTGCCCAGGTTGCTGTTTTTGTCGGCATCGTACAATTGCTCGGTAAATAGTTTGTGAACTAACCCCTACCAGGGGACGCACTGTCCCCTGTGGGGGATTTTTCCAGCAAAAGTTGAAAAATCGAGTTATGTAGTAGTTAAACCCACCCCGGAGGGGGCGCATTCCCCTCTGGGGAGATGCGTCCTCTTTTCGGGTAAACCAGAGGAGGGCGTATCATGAGAATAGAAGAAATCAAGGCTATGTTTGAGTTTGATAACACGGTAGAACATTTTTATGTAGATGTTCCTTTAGGAATGTACCAAATATTTCCAGATGTAGTGCGAATTCACACAACGAACTGTTGTGATGAAATCCCGTTAGAACGTGCAGAAGAGATTCTCAAGAATCTCAAATCAGAGGATTTGATCCCAGTATTTATTGATGAGCCTAAACCAATGTCTCTTTCGGATTGGGAGTTCGATTTTCAAATAGAACGGTCTGATCCTTCCACCCCTGCTTTCTGGGGCGAGGAAGACCTTACGGATTACATTAAGAGAAACGCCTGTTCGGAAGAATTAGCGTTTCTCGGTTTAACTTAAATTTAGGGCGGGCTTTGGCCTGCCCTGGTAAACCAAAGGAGGAGGATTATGTTAAGGAGGGAAAGTTATTTGTCCAAAGGCTTTAGGTAAGATTTTGGCAGGTTTATATCCCCTCTCTAAAACCTTCCTTTTAATCTTGCCTTTAAAGCCTACCTTGTATTCTGTACCGTTTCTGGCAAAAAATCCTTTACCGAGTTTGGATGATTTTAGAAAGACCATTGGGTTTTCGTCCTTCTATTTAAAGGCAAAGGCTTAAATCAAGTATTAACTTTTCTAACCCTGTGGCCCATCAGGTGAATATGGGCATTATCCTGTCTTAATAATCTCTTCCAAAAATAAAATCCTGCCTATTATCTGTTTAATCGCGCTGTTTTGAAAAAAAGGGTTCCGGCCGCCCTAATTGGTCGGGTCGCAACGCAGGACATCTGCGGGTATAAATAGAGCACTAATTTAGTGCTTAATTTTGCTGGCCCTGTACTCAATTTCAGTGGTGACTTCCCTGTCCTCATTGAAATTGAGTACAGGGCTTTTTTTTTTGCGTTGTATCGGTGAGATAACGCAAAAAGGGGGATAAATATGAAACTATATCGTATTTTTTCTGTTACAAAGAAAGGTCGAATAGCGGAATGGTTGTTTGATGGCGAAAGAGAGCGAACAAAAGAAGAGTATGGCAATATGATACAAAATTATGACAAATTGGATAAAGTTGAGCGTTCCTTTGCTGAACAAGGTATAGATGAAATTTTTTTGTTTGATGAAGTGTGTGAACTTCAGGAAAAAATTGAGTCGGCGTTAGGGTGGACTGTTAATGTTATAGAAGTTGATTTGCCTGTATTGCGTTACCCTGCCCTGTTAAGGCGTAAAATTTGTCCATATTGGTTTAAGTCATGTTTTTTAAGCGTCTCATTTCCGGTTATTATTTTTATGCCCTGACTCATCAAAGGAGGTGTTGTTATGGGGCTGGAAAACTCTGCGGCCACCGGTGTTGCTAATGTAAAACCCAAAAAAAAGTTTATACGTGTCATAGCTCTTGTTTTGCTTGTTATAGATTTTGGGAGTTTTGGAGTATTTTTATATAATTCCATGTTTAGCAGGACAGGAGCGGTAATATTTGCTGAGCGAAAAAGCACTGCAGATGATGTGTTCTGGCCGTCTTTTGTGAAAGAACTAAGAGAGTTTGCTGAAAGAGGATATCCGTTTGTCGGAACAGTAATGCAGGTTTATAAAAAAGTTAGACCAAAGTGTGGTTTGGTTGCTGATTATCTTACGCAAAAAGCTCTGCGTTTTTGTGCTGTAGGCTACTATTTTATAGCCGGCATACTGATTTTGGCCTTTGTAGCAGCAGAGGCTTTTGTTAGCAGGGCAAGGAAAAAGTTAGAGTTTAAAAACATATCCTCTACAAAATACCACCTGTCTTTACGCGCAGGCTTAGGAACCTCCCTTGGCCTGGTGCTTTTCTATATCTTTTTACCTGCCGGCAATTCCCTGTTTGGTTTTGCCTTCCCTGACACTGCTGGTCCATTTTGGCTGGCTGATCCTGCGCTATGGGCATGTCTAATTGTCGCTGGGACTGGGGCCGCGTTGTACTGCATAGTCTCTAATTTACCGTCTGACATTTAAGGGAGGTGGTTTATGCAAGGATGGTGGCCAAAATATTTAAATTCTCCGATCCAGGTTCTCTGGTGGGAGACAGATGAGATTTTACCTCTAGCAATTGGAATATTCTTTTCGGTGGCTTTCCATAGCTGGGGCCCCCTGTTTGCTGGAACGGCAGCCAGTGCGGTTTTGATTAAAATGAAAAAAAGATTACCGAAAGGCTTTTTGTTTAACCTGGCATATAGGATGTATTTGCATAGGATGAAAGGTATGCCAAACTTTATCATTAAAAGATTTGTGGAGTAAGTCATGAAAATAGCAAACTATCTTACAGCCTGGAAGAACCTTGATGCAATGCTTAGGGTTTATAAATTTGGGTTTTTGCTTGCCGTTGGGTGTATAATTTTTCTGGTGATATATCTTCAGATTGTGCAGAGCAAGCAAAAAACTATAATTGTACCTACACATTTGGCCGCTAAGATCGAAATATCAGATATTGAAGCAAGTCCTGCTTATGTACGTGCCATGGGACAATATTTCGCTGATCTACTGTATGATTTTACGCCTTATAATATCGAGAAACGGTATCGTGAGCTTCTTAGTTTTGTAAGTGCCGACGTATTTCCAGAGTTGAAAGAGATTTTAGACAAAAAAATAACCAAGGCACAGAAAGTAGGCATAATACAGGATTTTCAGATTGATGCGGTGTATGTGTTGCAGAATCGGCGTTGTTTGATCAGGGGCAAGGCTCGAAGATTTGTCGGGTCTGAGCTGGTAGGAAATGAGATGAAAAATGTAATTATCCAATACAAAATTGTAGATGGAGGCATGTATGTTGAAGGCATTAAAGAAATTGATGATACTGAGTATAACAACCTTGTCCGTCGTTAATTCAGCAATTGCCGGTGATTATTTAAAGATCAAAAGTTCTGTTAGTCGAGCAAAAGTATATTATAAAAAAAGAGATGGAGGTTTTATACATAAAAGTTATCTTGCCAACAAAAGAAACAGGGTCTTTCGTGTTGTTGAACGAAAACAAAATGTTGATGTTTGTAATGGAAAAGACATCGTTTTAATAGATAAAATCGGGTGGGTCTGCAGTGGGATTTTTGAATCTGTGGATCATGTCCCTGATGGGTACGTAGTTTACGGGCAACAAAAACGGCCTGTGCAGGTAAAACCAAAAACAAAGGTTCGGGAGAAGCGAAAAAAAAGTCTGGTTGAGAGTGCCAGATACGAAAGTTTGCGAAAGCTGGTTGGTATGTCTCAGGTTCAGCATGTTAAGCCGGACAATCCACAACTTGTAGTTTTAAGCAAAAATTATACGAATAGAATCATGTGCAAAGGACAGATGCAAAAAGTGATACATAACAAGGATCATCTCATTGAGATAGAGTATGATGACCACAATATATTTATTAAAGCACCTAAAAATAAGATGCTGCAATTCCTAAGCGATTTGGTCATAAAATGTGATGATAATATATACCAGCTAAACACTGCGTATGATTCAGCTTTGCCTGGGCAGCAGGTTGTTCTGGATGTGCCGGAAAAACAAAATATTAACGTCAAAAAATATGCCCAGGAGATAAAGAAGATATCTGCGCTGGATTTTGAGGTGAAAGTGTCAAGGTTGTTAAAGATGGCTTATCTAAATGAATATCCAGGGTTTTGGATTGTTAAAGACAGGTTTAATCGTACAGGTGATATGACCTTGTTAAGGGAGATAAATACAAACGTGGACAAGATACACATATATGATTTTGTATTATCTGGTCACGATGAGCAAAAAGCGTTGGAGTTTGTCAAAAAATTTGTAGTAGAAGTGGGCATAAAGTATATAGCAACTGGCCTCGTCAAAGGTGAAGATAGCTTAAGGGTGCTTCTGGTTGCCCAGGAGGTGTACCATGCGGGATAAAATTAATAGTGCGTTACAGTTTTTTAAAATAAAATACGCTGCGATTGGTTCGCAAAAAAAGGTAGCGGTAGTTGTTGGGGTGTTAATCGGGTTGGTTCTACTGGGGATTTACTCTACTTATCCTAATGGAAATACAGTAAAGAATAAAAAGAAGCAGGAAAAGGTTGTGCTAAGTGATGATGAGTATGTGCGGGAAAAATGGTTAGGCTCGGCAGAACGGAAGGTGCAGGAGCTAAAAAGAGAGGTGCAAGAACTTAGAGAACAGGTTGAAAGGCTAAAAAATCAAGGTGATCATGGTTATATTAGCTCTTCTATAAATAATTCAGGCCAGCATGAGGATGAAATAGATGTTATTTCCAAACGGATCAACGAGGTTATTGCGCAAGCTCCGGTGAAGAAACCTAAACTGGAGGAACTCGCACCGCCCTCCCCTGTTTATCCGGATAAAGAACTCTCGAAAAAGAGGGGTTCGGACAATAAAAACAAGGTTGTGGCAAATGCGATGGCAAAAGCTCTTAATGGTAAGAATAAAAAGGGGAACAACAAAGTTACAACGGGGAAAAATCAAGATAAGGGGAAAAAAGAGGAAGTTTCCAGCAGTTCAATGGCGGTTATAGAGATAGCTGGTTCTGGTGAGGAAAATAAGGGTCCTGACAGAGAGGATCAGGCAGAAAAGCAACAGACACTTTATATCCCGCCTACCACGTTTGTTGAGGGAATGCTTTTAACGGGCCTTGATGCGCCTACTGGGGTAAAGGCTGCAAAAGCTCCTCATCCGGTAATGATCAGGCTCCAGGATTTATCATTTCTGCCTAATGAGGTCAGGCAAAATATACTTGGTTGCCGTTTGTTAGGCGAAGGATACGGGGAATTGTCTTCTGAAAGAGCTTACATCCGCCTGGTCAGTTTAAGTTGTGTAGATTTTGAATCGAAGGAAGTCGTAAGTGCCCCGGCCAAAGGATATGTGGCGGATAATGACGGTAAAATCGGGCTTAGGGGCGAAGTTGTTTCCAAACAGGGTATGTTTCTGGCCAGATCGCTTATCAGTGCTTTTATTGAGGGCGTAGCCCAAGGGTTCAAGACTACACAACAGACAGTTGTGGCTACTGATAGCGGAACTGTTACCACTACCAATCCTATAGAGGGATTTGGAGATGGTTTTATGGCTGGAGTTTCATCTGGCGCGGCCAAGTCTGCCGAAAAGTTGAGTGAATTTTATCTAAAATTGGCAGAAGAAATGTTTCCTGTAATTGAAATCGGGGCTTTGAGGCATGTTACAGTTGTGTTTACAGGCCCAATAGAAGCCAAGTTTGAAAAAAAATTTAGTTAAAAGGGGGGAACATGAAACAAATAATGATTCTGTTGGCATTGGCATTTTTGCTGGGTGGTTGTGCATCAATGCCTTACAAGAGTAACTTTAGCTGTCCCCAGGCTGAGAAAGGTACCTGTGGACCGGTAAAGGATATTTATAAAACTGCTCTTTATGGACAAAATGACGATAATATAAATTTTTCTTCTGAAGATGTAACGGAATTGATTAAAAAATTAAGGAGATGCGCCAGTTCAGATGACAGAAAGTGTGTGCGAGAAACAGAGGATGAGCTTAGAAAAAAATTTGAATCGGCTGTTAAAACTGGAGAAAAAAGAGCCAGGCTGGACATGGCCGGTAAAATTGAAAGTTTTAGATTAAAGGCAACTACTGTGCCTCTTGATGAAGAGTTGCAGATTAAGCCTGTGATAATGAAGATAATTTTTGCGAAATATAAAACCAAAGAAGGACTGCTTGTTGGTGAGCATGCGGTATACAAGGTAGTGTCATACGGTGATTGGGTTGTAGAGGCTAGTGATAATATTAGTCAAAAGATGCGTATCGGTTCGGTGTATTGAGGCAAGCTACACGACAATTAAGGTAATCGTCTAATCTAAAAAGGAGTGGGCATGAACCTGGCAGTAGCGACTTCATCGCCTGCTTTGCTCCGGCAGGGTGGTCTGAAAATAGCTTATTTATCCGCTGTGGAGGTGGATCAGCTAACCACAACTTTCCAATTATGGTATGACAATGCCAAGACCAATGGACAGAGAAAAACCAGAGGCCGGTACTGGTTGGCTTATTTGGTTCTGCGCTTCACTGGGGCCAGGCTTGGAGAATTGTTGAAAATAGATGACCAGACAGACATCAATACTAGGGCAAATGAAATTAGGATTACCACCTTAAAAAGACGCAAAGCTCAGCCAAAAAGGATTGTCCCTATCCCTGCTAATGTTTGTTCTGAAATTGCGACTTATCTTATGGAATTTCCTGAAATGAGGGGCAAAGTCTTTAAATTGGATCAGGGCAATTTCAGGCGAGTTTTTTATGACAGGGCCAGGGAAGCGGGTATTATGCGAGAGACATATAAAGAGAACGGCCAGAAAGAAATATTCCCTCACCCACATTCGCTCAGGCATACCAGGGCAATGGAGCTTTTAGCTAATGGCGTGCCTGTCACAGCGGTTCAGGACCTTTTAGGTCATTCCAGCTTGCTGACTACGGCGGAGTATTTAAGGTTGAGCGGCCAGGATATTAAGGGAATTTTGCAGGCAAAAGGGATGATTTAAGTACGCAGGGTGTTGTGGGAAGGGCGGGAAAACCCCAGCTATCCGATTAACCGCAATCTATTTGTTCAGCGTCCTTTTTCTATAATTTTGATTATCCGATCCAATAGATCTTTTACCAGATTAGAATCTAGTTTATCTTTTTTTGTGGTGTCTGCTCTAAATAAAATTGGGTTATCAAAAATTTGTCTTATTGTATCTATTACAAATTGTCTATACTCATCATTGTCAGAATTTTCTGATATTTTCTTAACTAAATCAAGATATGGAGAGAGGGAAAACGATATTGATGATTTAAAACCATATAATTCCTCAAATTCACGTTCCTTGGCATATTGGTGAATAGCGTATCCAATAAAAAAAACAATTGGAATGCTAACTGTTACACGTAATAAAAAACCAGGAGTTTTATAGAACGGTATATTACTTGAAAGTGACTGTACATGATTTGCAATCCAGACAATAACTATTACCTGCGCTATAATTGCAGCCACAGTTAATGCAGCCCAAATCCATTTTGAAATTTCGATTTTCTTTTTTCTTTCCTCAAAAGCACTAAACAATGAAGTGCCAACAGCCTTTAACAAATGTTCTTTAATTTCTTCTTGTAATATTTTATTTTCTTTTATGATGTTATTAGTTTCAGCACGGGATGATTTGACGGTATTTTCAGCATCATTTTTTGTAGAATTCATAACTCTCTTAAACTCTTCAATTTCATTGAAAAAATCTCTAATTTTTGCCTCATTCGCACTAACATCATCCTGTAATTTTTGTGTGGTGTCTCTATGAGATTGAATTTGATTTCTGAAATTGGTTATTTCAACTGCTTTCTGAGAGCTTTCATTAAATAACTTCTTTATATTATTAAATAATTGAGATGATTGCTGTTGAAAAGATTTAATATTTTCAACAAATTTTCGTGCAACCTCTTCATGTTCTTTTGCTTTTTTATTAATTTTCAAAGATTCACGACTTGCCTCAGTAGCCTTCTCGGCTTCCTTGATTAAGTTTGTTAGGCGAAGTGTCTGTTGTTCGATCTCATGATCAGACAATCCAGATGCTCGTGGGAAAAAATCAGTTGCCAACAAAAATATCTTTTGAGCACTGTCATCAGTACCATTTTGAAGTGTTACATTTATATGCCCAAAAGCAAAATTGACACTAACATTAACTACCAGATTATTAGTATTAGGAAAAACGAATTTAAGATTTCCTGATGTAAAACGCTTATCTGTTAATTGTTCTAAGTCGTTTTTTACCTGTTCAATATTGCCGGTGAGTTGTAATGGTAGGGCTCCACCAGAAAATGTTAGTATCGGATTTTGTACTGGGCCAAAACCTGATATACTTTGCAATTTATCAGCAAATGCTAAAAAATTTTCTGGTGTCAAAAATGCTTCGGAAGATATCCAAGCAAGTTGACGCTGATTAACAGGCTTTTGCATTGAAATTGATGCTCCATTTATAGCGATTTAGTTATTTTATAAATGTTAGCGCATAACTTTTTAGAAAGTTTCAATGTTGAAACTCTTAAACCTGTAAACAATCTGCTAAACGGAGTTTTTGCATGAACATCATTAAATTCTCTATACAAATTAAATTCAATATCATCACCATCAAATTCTTTGTGAATAAAATATTTATTAATATGATAAATTTTTATATCTATACCTTTAATATTACAAAGTAAATATTTATAAATAAATAGCTCAAACATTAATGTATTTTTATAAAAGTATTTTATTCTTTTATTACTAGTCTCTATTGTAA
>NZ_CEYAEZ010000055.1:0-18317 GCF_982781345.1 Desulfovulcanus sp. | reverse complement strand
GGCAATGTTGAATTTTGAATGATGAATGTTGAATTATTTGAATAGGTTACAAGATGAAGATGTTTGTCAAAACTGTAAAATTTTAATTATTGCAGTTGCATCTTCAAGGAGAAAACAAAAAATTTGTTTAAGGTTGTTTAAGTAAGATTTTTTAATTTTTCTCCAAAAAAGAGGTGACTTTAGCGAAAGTTCCTTTTTTACCTCTAATCTCATCCTAACACCCTCAACAATTCTCTATCACCTTCGATTTTACCGGGAAAAGAAGGAGTGTTTTTAAAATACCTGCTTTTCGGGTTGATAGTTTAATGAGGCGGTTGAGGTCGTTTCGATTCAGGCAATATTTTTTGCTATCTGTGATTTTGTTAAAACAAAAAACAGAACATTTGACAAATTTGAAAAAATTTATCCAGGAGGCTTTGCCCGCTTTTTATACCTGTTTTTTTGTTGACACTCTTAGGGTTTTAAAAATATTACCACCAGTCCTAGTAGTGACGCTTGTCTAAAATTTAACTATACTAACATGTTAGGCACATCCGTTGCCTCTTGGTTTTTTTATTTCCATTTAGGAGGTAAGTTATGAAACTAGGGCATAAATTATTTATTCCCTTGATCTTGTCCGTGGTTATTTTAGGCGGAATAGGTTATTGGGTTGTTCATGGCGAATTAAAAGAAATGCAGAGCTATTTTTCACATAAATTTGCCCAGAATAAGGCCCAGGAACTAGAACATAGTATTGAGATTTTAGGTCGTCAGGCCTTAAGGCAGGCAGCTTTGTTTGCATCTTTGCCCGGGGTGGTTCAAGCCTTTGAAAAGGCCCATGAAGGGAATATCGATGATGAAAATGATCCTAATGCTCAGGAAGCCAGGCAAATGCTGCGCCAACTCTTAAAGGATAATTTAAGTAGCGTTAAAGAGATAACCGGCACATCTTTTAAATTGCATTACCATTTGCCTAATGGCCGGAGCCTCGTCCGGTTGTGGAGGAAAAAACAGACCAAGAAAAACGGAGTCTGGCTAGATATATCAGATGATATTTCTTCATTTCGTCAGACTGTCTTGGATGTTAACCAGTCGGGAAAACCAGTTTATGGTATTGAGCTTGGCAGGGGCGGCTTTGTCATTCGAGGCCTGGCACCTGTTAAGTCAAACGGGAAACAACTAGGCTCTGTTGAGGTTCTTTTGGACTTTAACCCCTTACTCCAGGCTGCTTCAGAAGGAGATGGTCAGGAAGTTATATTATATATGAATGCAGACAAACTGCATATTACGCAACGCTTGCAGGATTCCCAAAAATATCCGGTCATTGATAACGAGTTTGTATTGGTTTCAGGATCTAAGAACAAACAGTATGAATCATTGATTAATATTAATCTTTTGCACCAAGGTAGAAGGGGGCTTTATCTGGAACAGCAAGGAAATACTGCCTTGGCTGCATTTCCAGTAAAGGATTACAAGGGCAATCAGATTGGTGTTTTTGTCTATGCTTATGATAATAAGGCCATAACAGGATCAATCACTTCTGTGTCCATAACCATTGGTCTGACCCTGCTGGCATTGATGCTCTTGCCTGGAATTGTAAATTGTCTGCTTACCTCTATCTTTGTCACTAGGCCTATCAACAAGGTTGTTGCTACAATTAAAGACATTACTGAAGATAGAGCGAATTTGACGGATCATATTCAGGTCGGGACCAGGGATGAAATTGGTCTTTTGGCCACTTGGTTTAATAAATTAATGGATAAGATTAACGGCATGATGTGTAATATTGAGTATTATCGTTATATCATTGAAACTATCCCTGATCCGGTGTTTGCGGTGGACAAAGACTATAATATTCTCTTAGCTAACAAAGCAGTAGCCAGGGTAGCGGGGGAAAACACTGGTGAAAGTTTAAAAGGAAGAAAGTGTAGAGATATTTTTAGTACAAAGGTTTGTGGCACGAACAAGTGTCCTATTGATCAGGTCAAGGCTGCTCAAGGTTCTACTGAAGCTGAAATAATCGAAATGAATATTGATGGCCAAAAGAAGTTTATAAAACCTTTTGCAGATATCTTGCGTGATTGTGATGGCAAAGTGATTGGTTACGTAGAAGTGGCTCGGGATGTCACAAACTTGGTTCTGAAGGAAAGAGAATTAAAGAAAAATTTGGAACAGATTGAGCGGGTAAACCAGGAAGTACGCGAAGTAGCTCTTGAAGTAGCAGATACGACTACCGAGATTTCCGAGCAGGTTGAACACGTGGCCGAAGGAGCTCAGATACAAAGAGAAAGGGTTACGGAAACTGCCACAGCCATGGAAGAAATGAACGCAGCTGTTTTAGAGGTGGCTAAAAATGCATCCAATGCTTCTCGACAGGTGAACCAAAGCCGGGACAAGGCAGAACAGGGGGCCAATATTGTGTCTGATGTGGTTCAGGCGATTTCCGAAGTGCACAAATTAACTAATATACTCAAAAAGAATATGGATCAATTGGGTTCTCAAGCAGAATCCATTGGTCAAGTAATGAATGTAATTTCTGACATTGCTGACCAAACTAATCTTTTGGCTTTAAATGCAGCCATTGAAGCGGCTCGGGCCGGAGAGGCTGGTCGAGGATTTGCCGTGGTTGCTGATGAAGTGCGCAAGTTGGCGGAAAAAACAATGGTCGCAACCAAGGAAGTAGGTGAGGCCATTGAAGCTATTCAGACTGGAACTCGAAAAAATATAGAAAATACCGATTTGGCTGCTCAGGCTGTACAAAAGGCTAAGGATCTAGCCAATCTTTCCGGAGAATCATTAAGGGAAATCGTGGATTTGGTCCAAGCTTCCAGTTCCCAAGTTGATAACATTGCCACAGCTGCAGAAGAACAGTCAGCCACAAGTGAAGAAATTAATAGGGCCATTGACCAGATCAACCGTATTTCTTCGGAAACAGCAGAGGGAATGAAGTTTTCCGCCAAGGCACTGAATCACCTGCTTGAGTTAGCTGAGAAGTTGAGACAGATTGTGGACACCAAAGTTGATAAATGAGCAGACTCATATACTCTTTTCCATGAGAGCTTGCTCACCCTTATTAATTAAATAATTTTTTTGAACATAAGATACTCTAATAGTTTTTTGTTTATAAAAAAGTCTATTTTTTTAATG
Organism: Desulfovulcanus sp.; assembly: GCF_982781345.1. Lineage (NCBI taxonomy): Bacteria > Pseudomonadati > Thermodesulfobacteriota > Desulfovibrionia > Desulfovibrionales > Desulfonauticaceae > Desulfovulcanus > Desulfovulcanus sp. The sequence goes on along the minus strand of NZ_CEYAEZ010000055.1, from coordinate 15,191 downwards.
CGTTCTATGATATTTTTATTTAAAAAAAAATTTATTAAAAAAAACTTGCAAATATTTCTATTTGCTGTAAAGGTATTCTGGGTTTGTCCGCAAAGTATGATTACTTAGTCCAAGTGGTTGGGTTAAGTAGCGGATGTGTGGTTAATTTTTTTGTTTTTTTGGAGTTTTTAGTTTATGTCTAAGAATTTGTATGTTGGAAATTTACCTTGGAAGGCAACTGAGCAGGAATTGCACGATTTGTTTTCTCAGTATGGTCAGGTCAACTCAGTAAAAATCATCTCTGATCGCGAAACTGGTCGCTCCCGCGGCTTTGGTTTTGTAGAAATGGAAGACGGTGGAGATGAGGCCATGCAAACCCTTAATGGTGCAGAGTTCGGTGGCCGAAATATTAGGGTCAACGAGGCTAGACCAAGACAGGAAAGAAGACAGGCCTGGTAGAGAACAAAAAGCCCGCTTTAAAGCGGGCTTTTTGAATGACCCTGCTGTTTATTATTATCAACATTAACCTTTAGCTTCTCCTCTATTTTATTAGGTATCGCATACAAGTTCTGATTTGAAGTTCCTGTACAATCAGCTTTTCATAATTAGTATTCGATAGGCCTTTGGGTTTGTGGTCTTCATCCTCCAAATACTTGTTCAAAAACTGACTTTCTTCCCAGAAGTCCAATAACTCTTCATCTCCAAGAGTCTTTAATTGTTCCTCCAGGGGGTAATCATCCAACTGTGGCAAAAATTGAGCCATTAGCGTAAAGTCCTCCTTTAACTTTTTGTCTCTTCGTATGGGCTAGAAAGCTTTTACAAATTAATGTGTTTTTTGGCAAATAAATTTTAACTCATTTAATTTATTTGTTTTTATTTCTAGTGGTCTGCCTTAAAAAGCTTGGTTGATAAAAAAGAAGAAAAGAAGTAAGCAATTGTAATGTAAAAGTTATTGAGGATATTCAAATTTTGATTTGGATTAGTTTTTAGAATCCTCATCCAGCAGGAGAAAGGTTATGACTGAAGAATTGAGAAAAAAAGATGTTGAGCTTTTACAATTAGTCACTTTTAATATCGGGGATGAAGAGTTTGGTGTGGAAATCCTTAAGGTACAGGAAATTATCCGTATGTTGGAGATAACCAGAGTACCCAAAGCCCCTGATTTTGTGGAAGGAGTGATTAACTTGAGGGGCAAAGTCATCCCCATCATTGATTTGCGCAAAAGGTTTGGGATGGATTCAAAGGTGCACGATAAGAACACTCGAATTATTGTCATCGAGATCAATAATATGATCGTAGGTTTTATCGTAGATTCAGTATCTGAAGTTTTGCGTATTCCTGCTGATACAGTTGAACCGCCTCCACCAGTAGTGGCTGGCCTGGATTCTGAATATATTAGTGGTGTTGGCAAGCTGGATGATAGGTTGTTGATCCTTCTGGACTTGGATCGTCTGCTCAGCCGTGAGGAGAAGGATGTTTTAAGCCAAGTTTAGGCTGTTAATTTTTTTTGAAAAAAATTTATTTTTAAGCCGCCTCCAGGGCGGCTTTTATGTTTAACCTGGGTGATAGATAAATATGTCACCCAATTTCTATTTAAATAGTTAAGCATCACGATTTAAAGGTTATAAGCTTTGTTGGAAATTCATTTAAAGAAAATATTGGATAGATTAAACGATGGTGATATTTGCCGGATATTTAAGTCCGGGCCGGCCACTCATGTTTATTTGGCCTATTATCTTTTGAGTCAGGGTAAAGATGTTGCTCTTGTTTTGCCTTCAAGTACTGATTTGCCCCAGTATAAAGCCATAATTAATTTACTTGCTACCAAAAAAGAAGACGCTGTTGCTAATTTTTGGGAACAGGACTGGGTATTTTTTCCGGATTTTATTCCGGAAAAAGATTCCAAACAGATTTGGGCCCAGAGATGGTCGGCTTTATTCAATCTGACCAATAAAAACACGCCTAAGGCTATAGTTTCATCTGTTGATAATTTTCTGGCTCTTTTTCCTCCTAAGGAAGTTGTTGAAAATAGTTTTTTGTATTTAGCTGCTGGCGAAGAGTACCCTTTAGAGAAATTATTGGAGAAACTGATCACCTGGGGATATGAGCGGGTTTCCATGGTTAGCAGTCAAGGAGAAATTTCCCGGCGCGGAGACATACTTGATGTCTATGCCCCTGGGTATGTTCATCCGGTTCGTATAGAATTTTTTGGCGATTTTATTGAAAATATACGTTTATTCGAGCCCATTTCGCAACGCTCAAAGCAGGAACTCCAGGAAACACTTATTTTGCCTGTTGCCCCCGACCTTATGGAAGAAGCCTATAAACAGGAGGCAAAGAAAAAAATTGAAAAGCTTTGGGTTACAGGAGAGATTTCCAAAGAACAAAAGTTCACTTTTTTTAGCACCCTGGAAGAAAATAATTACTCCTTTCTACCAGGATTATATTACGAGAAACCAGCCACTCTGGAACATTTCTTAACAGAAAAAACTTATTTTTTACTTGTTGATGGGGCAAATTTTCGTTCACGTCTGGACGAAGCTTACTGGTCCTGGCAGGAGTGGGCTGACACGGTTGAGTTGCCTTTGCGTGAAATCGTCCATACCCCGGCCCATGTTCACACTGTCTGGGAAAAAAGACCCCGGGTTTTTTTTGACAGCCTGGTTATGGGTCAGAAAACAGAACAGGGTTATATTGAGCTTCCAGAAAAGAAAGTCACATCTTTTTTTGATCTCTTCTGGAAGCCAGAGCATAAGGCCAGACCCTGGTCTGCCTTGCTCCAGGCTCTAAAAGAGTGGAAAGAAACATATAACCAAGTCATACTTTCCTTTCACAATCAAAAGTCTAGACAAAAATTCTTACAGTTAATTGCCGAAGAGAAAATTTTTCCGGTCACAAACTATACTCCCCAAAAAAAAGGTTTGTTTGCTCTGATTTCCAATCTTTCTCAGGGCATGGTTCTGGAGTGGAACCACATCCTGATTTTGGCTGAAGATGTTCTCCAACCAGACAAAGGACAGCGTCCCAAGAGAAGGTCAGTAGATTTCAAGGGACTGACCAGTTTTGAAGAGATTGCTGAGAATGATCTGTTGGTACACAGAGACTATGGGTTAGCCCGGTTTGGGGGCCTGAAACGAATCAAGGTTGGATCAGTAGCCAATGATTATCTTCTTCTCTTATATGCAGGAGGCGATAAACTATACCTTCCTGTGGACCGATTGAATCTTGTTCAAAAATACAAAGGGCCGGAAGGGATTAGCCCAGGCCTGGATAAGCTCGGTGGTTCGGGATGGCAAAAAACTAAAGACCGTGTTCGTAAAGCAATTGCCAAGATAGCTCGTGATCTGGTCAATATGTATGCCTATCGCAAGGTGGCAAAAGGATTTAGCTATGGTACTCCAAGTGAACTCTACTTTGAATTCGAGGCCAGTTTTGGTTTTGATGAAACTCCTGATCAGGAAAAGGCTATCAAAGAGGTTCTGGCTGATATGGAACGCCCCGAGCCTATGGACCGGCTTGTTTGTGGAGATGTGGGGTTTGGCAAGACAGAAGTAGCCATGCGCGCGGCATTTCGCGCTGTAATAGATGGTAAACAGGTGGCTTTGCTTTGCCCGACCACAGTTCTAGCTGAGCAACATTACCAGAATTTTCGGCAGAGAATGGAAGATTTTGGCGTTAAAGTAGCCATGTTGAGCAGGTTTGTCCCCAAAGCAAGACAAAACCTTATTGTGCAAGCCGCGAAAAGAGGAGAAATAGATATCTTAATCGGAACACATCGTCTTTTATCTGGGGATGTGTATCTACCTAAATTGTCTTTACTTATTTTGGACGAAGAACAACGCTTTGGAGTCAAGCACAAAGAAAAATTAAAAAAACTTCGCCAGAATATTGATGTTCTAACCCTAACGGCAACTCCCATTCCCAGGACATTGCAGCTTTCATTGTCCGGGATCAGGACATTAAGTGTAATTGAGACCCCGCCTGCTGAACGCAAACCAGTGCAGACCGCAATTATAGAGCGCGATCCGAAATTTTTGAAGGAAGTACTCCTCCGGGAACTTGAGCGGGGAGGACAGGTCTTTTGGGTCTATAATCGGGTCCAGGGACTTGATCAGGTCGTTAATTATGTGAGTCAACTAGCTCCAGAAGCCAGAGTAGCCAAAGCCCATGGCCAGATGCCAGAAAAGGATCTGGAAGAGACTATGCACAGGTTCTGGCACCAGGAAATCGATATTTTGGTCTGTACGTCTATTATCGAGTCTGGTCTTGATTTTCCTAAAGCCAACACATTGATTGTGGATCAAGCCCAGTTGTTTGGTTTGGGCCAATTATATCAATTACGAGGCAGGGTCGGACGCTCTGGCGAGCAGGCCTATGCTTATTTTATAGTCCCTGCTCTTGACCGGCTTTCAGAACAGGCCAGGAAAAGAATGCAAATTATTTTGGAGATGGACTACTTAGGAGCTGGGTTCCAGATAGCCATGCAAGATTTGCGGTTGCGCGGGGCAGGGAATATTCTTGGTGAGGCTCAGTCTGGCCATATAGGTAAGGTTGGTCTGGATCTTTTTCTGGAAATGCTTGATGAGGAGGTGCGTAAGCTTAAGGGAGAATCTAGGAGCAGGGAAGTTGAACCGGAACTGAATATTGGTTTTACTGCCCATATACCTGAAGAGTATATAATTGATACTAGTGAAAGACTTAAGTATTATAAAATGTTGTCTTCTTGCACTACAGAGCAGGATTTTGACGAGATAAAGGCGGAAATCCGGGATCGTTTTGGCAAGATACCAGCGGAATTGGAAACTTTTATCCAGGTACTAAAAGTTAAACAAAAACTTTCACTTTTAGGTATAGTCAAAGCAGAACTTTTCGAGCAGAAAATGGTTTTGTCCTGGCCAGAAGATATGCAGAAAATTAACCCTCTGGCCCTGGTTAAGTGGATCGAGGAGAATCAGAAACTGGCTCGCTTAATACCTCCGGCAAAATTGGAGTTGCGTTTAAGGTCTGATCAATCTATTGCCGAAGCATTGGATACAGCAGCGGCAAAATTGGACGAGTTGGTTAGTTTGGTAAATGAGTGAATGGGTATAGAGTGCATCTGATAGCTGCACTTTGGTTGAGTAGTTGAGTAGGTGAATAGTTGAGTAAGGTGAGTAGGGTGGAGATGGATGATATAAAAATGACTTTTGAGACTTTAGAAGCTTGGCCAATGCAGATGGAGCAGAGTGGATATGGGATTCCGTAATAGAGTTTCCCTCTGATTGCCGCCAGATTCTGGATAATTACCACTGCACAGAGCATCTGCACCAGTTTGATTACTTAATTACGACAAAATTTTGCTAAATATGAACGAGAAAAATCAGCAGATGCAATGCCAAAATTAAGGCTTCTCAAAAATCAGTGCAAATAGAGGATACGCCCATGGGTATATGGGTGAATTAGGTTGGGGGACAGTAAAGGCGTAATAACGTGGGAGATGCGAATAAATAACAGCGAAGCGTGATATGGTAAGGAAATTCAACTTTAATTTTTTATATTTGATCCTCACATTACTTCTGTGGTTTAATATGGCTTGTAATAATAGTGGCCAGGAACCAGGAGTTGTGGCTTTGGTTAATGGAAGCCCTATTTATCTTCACCAATTAGAGGCCAACTATGATTTTTTACACCTGGAGTGGGGGGAAACTCTGCCTCCAAGTGTAGAGCATTTGCAGCAGGAATATGGTCAAATTCTGACAAACCTTATTTTGTATAAACTAGTTGAACAAGAGTTAGCGGTCAGGGGGCTGGAGGTTACTGATAAAGAACTGAAAGCCAGAGAAGAAGAGGTACGTCAGGATTACCCTCCGGATGAGTTTGAAAAAATACTTATTGAAGAGTACATTGATTTAAATTATTGGCGGGAGCAACTTAGACTCAGAATTTCCTGGGAAAAATTTATTCAAGAAGTTTTGAGACCCAGTGTAAAAATAGATTTTCAGGAAATTCAAGATTATTACCAAAAAAATTTATCCGAATTTTATCTTCCTGAACGAATAAAATTTTTAGTTTTTTCTTCTCCTGATCAAGGAAAGATAAAAAAAGCTATAATTAGTTATAAAAAGAAAAATAAAGTAGAAGAGTTACGCAAAAAATTTCCTGATATGATTATCCATGAATACTTTATGCGTGTTGATCAATTGCCCATGATTTGGGCCGGTGAAATTAAAAATCTAAAGCCAGGCGAATATAGTAAGATAAAAAACGATAAAAAAAGTTTTTATTTTCTTGTTGTCTTAAAAAAAGAAGAGGCCAAGCTGTTGGAGCCTTTTCAAGCTTATTCACTTATTGAAGAGAAATTAATCCAGGAAAAGATACGTAGGTTATTTTTGGAGTGGGTAGAAGACACTTTGCAAAAGGCTGAAATTAAAATCAATGTAATGTTATTGAAGAAAAAAGAAAATGGTAATGTGAGGGAGGAGAATTAAAAAATTATGCTTAAAAAAAGTGGTTTTTATTTTTGTCTTTTTTTGTGTCTGTTTATTAAACCAGTTTTTGCAGAAGAAATAATAGATCGTATTGTGGCTGTAGTGAATGGGGAGATAATTACCCTGTTTGAACTTAATGAGCGGGTTAAACCTTATTTGGAAAGGTTCAAAGGCAAAGAATTAGGTCCGGCAGAAAAGCAGGCTATAAGGGATCTGAAAAAGCAACTTTTGGACCAGATGATCAATGATATACTTCTCAGGCAGGAAGCAGAAAAATACAAGATTGAAGTCTCTGATATGGAGATTGAGAATTTCATCCGTCAGTTTAAGCAGAGAAACAATTTAACAGAAGAACAATTTCTAAACCAACTGAAATTGCAGGGTTTGACCAGGGAAGATTATAAAAGGCAGGTTCGAAATAATATCATTAAACACCGTCTTATCGGGGCTATGGTCAAACGGAAGGTAGTGGTTACGCAGGAAGAAATCGAAAGGTATTATAATGAACACAAACAAGACTTTGACACTGAGAAGAAAGTCCACCTGAAGCTCATTTTGCTCCCGACCTTGGAAGAGGCAAAACAGATTAGAAAAAAAATAATGGCAGGGGAAATGACTTTTGAGCAGGCAGCGAAAAAATTTTCTCAGGGCCCAAGCGCAGAAAGCGGTGGAGATCTCGGTTTTGTTAATTGGCAAGATCTGGCTAAAGAATGGAAACAGGCTATTAAGGGATTAAAACAAGGGGAGATAACTTCAGTCTTTAGCTTAAACAATAAGGGTGCAATTCTTAAAGTAGAAGAATCTTTATCAGGGGAGCCAAAACCTCTAAAGGAAGTGGAAGATGAGATTCGGAAAATTATCTATCAACCCAGACTGGAGGAACGCTTTAGAGAGTACATGCGTAGTTTAAGAGAAAAGGCTGTTATTGATGTTAGGATTTAGATGATAAAATTAAAAATTGGTTTAGGTAAATATTAAATCCTAAATAATAGGTGTAAGCCTTTATTAGTTGGGGGAGAAGATGGATTTATTAGAGCTTGGTCAAAAACTTAAAGAAGAAAGGGAAAATCAAGGCCTGACTCTTGAACAAATTCAGCAAAAAACCAAGATAAGTGTACAAGTATTAAAGGCAATTGAACAAGGTGATACCTCGCTTCTTCCCCATCCGGTATATGCCAAGGGATTTGTTCAAAACTATGCTCGAATTTTAGGCCTAGATTGGAGAGATATAGGCGATCGGTTTGCCAGTCTTTACAGTGCCGATGAAGAGTATGAACTTTTGGAAGAGTTACCCACCTCTTTTAAAACAAAATCTAGGCAGAGACGCCTTTTTAAGTTATTAAAGTTTATTCTTTTTATTGCCTTAGGGGCTATCCTGGCTCTTTTTGCCTGGTCGGTTATTTCCTCGGTTTTCTTCTCTGACCAAGATATGCAAAACATAAATAAAAATTCAACTCTACTAGAGGAAAAGCAAAAAAATGATATCTGGTCATCACAGAATGATAATGGAAATATAAATGATTTTGCCTCAAAACCAGATATTGATAACGAATCAGATGGAGATGGTGCTAAGGTCATCACAAAAACTAAAGAAACGGCGGCAAACGAAAACAATATCGCTAAACAGGAGAAGCTGCCCACTAAAAATGATCTGGAAAAGACAGATAAACAGGAAAAGGTAACCATCGACGCCTTTGAACCCTGTTGGGTACAGGCTGAAATTGATGATGAGCAAAAAGAATTTTATCTTCGTGCCGGTGAAAAAATTGATCTCAAGTTTACAAAAAGTTTACGGTTAAGATTGGGCAATGCCGGGGGAGTAAAATTATTTTATAATGATGAAGAGTATCCCCTTCAGGCCCAGTCAGGACAGGTGAAGACCCTGGAATTTGCCTCTTCAGATTAACAATGGAATTTACAGAGAAAGTACTTATTTTGCGTACAGGTAAATTCAGGGAAAGTGACTTATGGGTCAGGGTTTTATCTCCCTCAAAAGGAATTATAACTGCTTTTGCCTTTGGTGGCTGTAAAAGCAGGCGCAGGTTCTGTGGGTGTTTGGATAGTCTGAACCAGGTCTTGTTTCGAATCCGGCAACATCCGAGAAAAAAATATTATAGTCTGGAAGAAGGGACGCTTATCAATGGTTTTATCCGACTTAAAAATAGATATTCCAGACTAGGTATGGCTGTAAACTGTCTTAGGTTTTTGCAACATATACATATCTATCCGGAAGAATCATCAGCCATTTATTCTCTTCTGCTGGATTCTTTTCATATTTTGGAAAATGGAGAAGAAGTTTCTTCTTTTTTTCCTTTACTATTTAAGGCAAGATTGATTTTTGCCCAGGGTTATAAACCATACTTAGATTACTGTGCCTCATGTAAAAAGGATTTGATGGCTATTAATAGGCCTTATTTTGCTTTTACCGAAGGGAAAATTTATTGTCCGAGCTGTTTAAAATTGGCAACTCAAGCTATAGAAACAAATTTTGAGGTCATAAATTTTTTAAACAAATTACAGCAAGCTGGCCCCAAGGAGTGGGTTATGTGGAATCCTCCGCCTCAGATCCGGCAAAATTGTGCCAAGCTTGTGGATGCCTTTGGTCAATATCATTTGGGTTTGTCTTAAGAGTCCGTGGCCAACCCCTTACTTAACAAGGACAATGTTTCATAATTTTTTTACAATCCTGATTTCTATCATACTGGTGCAAATGCCTTCAAGAAACCAGGACTTCTAATCAGGTAGTCAAAATGCTTTGGCACAGACTCTTAAAGAGAATAAAGGTATAGATGCTAAAAGGCTAAGAGACGATTCGAAGAGAACGTTAAGAGATTAATAAACTGATTTCTCTTTTTACCTTATGAAAAGGAGATATTGATGAACTTTCAGGATGTAATTTTAAACTTGCAAAACTTCTGGTCTGAGTATGGCTGTGTCATTCAGCAACCATATGATATTGAAGTGGGTGCGGGAACTTTTAATCCGGCCACCTTTTTACGCGTAATTGGGCCGGAACCGTGGAAAGTAGCTTATGTCGAGCCTTCACGCAGACCTACAGACGGCAGATACGGAGAGAATCCTAACCGTCTGCAACACTACTATCAGTTTCAAGTTATCTTAAAGCCTGCTCCTAAAGATGTTCAAACCATTTATTTAAACAGTCTTAAAGGGTTAGGCATTGACCCCAAAAAACATGACATACGTTTTGTCGAGGATGACTGGGAGTCTCCCACCCTGGGAGCTTGGGGACTAGGCTGGGAAGTGTGGTTAAACGGTATGGAAGTTACCCAGTTTACCTATTTTCAGCAGGTAGGGGGAATAGATCTCGATCCTATTAGTGTTGAGATTACCTATGGACTGGAGCGGATAAGCATGTATTTGCAAGAGAAAGAATCTGTTTTTGATCTAAAGTGGAATGATGAATTAACATACGGTCAAGTCCATCATCAGGGTGAAGTAGAGCATTCCAAATACAACTTTGATTTTAGCAATGCACAAATGCTTCTGAATTTTTTTAATGCCTGTGAACAGGAGTGTTTAGAGCTATGTGCGAAGGAACTGCCCTGGCCCGCATATGATTACTGTTTGAAGTGTTCACATTTATTTAATCTACTGGAAGCAAGGGGGGCTATATCAATTACCGAGAGAACCGGGTATATTGCCCGTGTGCGTAATCTGGCCTCCAGAGTGGCTAAACTTTATGCCAAACAACGGGAAGAAATGGGATATCCATTGATGGCAAAGACTAACGATTAAAGAGCCTGTGGCCGAAACTTTTTATTCCAGTCTTAGTATCTTTCATGCTGGTACAGATACTTTCAATCAGCGGTTAAAGTACCAGAGGCTCTAAAACGAGATAAAAAAAATACAAAAAATTTTGCTGTAAAACGGAGTAAGATTATGGCCCAATTTGTTCTGGAAATTGGTACTGAAGAAATGCCCGCCAGGTTTTTGTTAGGTCTAGCTCAGGAGATTAAAGATCTTTTTAGTCAAAGATTAAATGCAGAAAAAATTAAATTCGACGGTTTGGACTCCTATGTTACTCCCAGACGCCTGGTGGTGTATATAAGCGACCTGGCTCCTTGCCAGGATGAAGAAGAGCAGGTCATAACTGGTCCGCCAGTAAAGATTGCCCTGGACGAAAATGATAAACCGACCAAAGCGGGCTTGGGTTTTGCCCGTTCTCAGGGTGTAGATATACAGGATACATTTGTCCTGGAGACAGATAAAGGCAAGTACCTGGCAGTGCGTAAAAAAGTAGGTGGGGCTGATACTTACGATATATTGCCTGAAATCTGTGTGCAGGTAATCTCCGCTTTGACTTTCCCCAAGAAAATGCGCTGGGCAGGGGACTTTACATTTGGCCGTCCGATTCGTTGGATTTTGGCCTTAATGGATGATAAAATTGTTAAGTTTAAGATTGCCGATGTAGAGTCAAATCAACTTACTTATGGCCATAGAGTCTTAGGGCCAGGCCCTTTTACAGTAGGCAGCGCCGGAGATTATTTTCAATTGATAGAAAACCAGGGTAGGGTAGTTTTAGATTTTGAGAAACGTAAAGAAATTATCCGCCAGAAAGGCGATGAACTGGCCAGTGAAGTAAATGGCCAGATCGCCTGGAAAGAGGACCTGCTTAACCAGGTGGCAAACCTGGTGGAGTATCCGGAGCCAGTACTAGGCCGTTTTGACTCAAAATATCTGGAACTACCCCAGGAAGTTCTTTTGACCAGCATGGAAACTCATCAGAAAAGCTTTGGTTTAAGAGATGAACAGGGTCAACTGCTGCCTTATTTTCTAACGACCATAAACATTGAGCCAGAGGACTTGGACCTCATTCGCAAGGGCTGGGAACGGGTACTCAAGGCCAGGCTGGAAGACGCCAGGTTTTTCTGGGAAGCAGATTGCAAAACTCCTCTCAACGTATGGCTGGATGAACTGGAAAAGGTCATTTTCCTTGCCCCGTTGGGCTCCATGGGCGATAAATCCCGTCGTTTGCAAAGACTGGCTGCTCATTTGGCAGAACTTACCTCTCCGGACTTGGAAAAAGATCTGGCCAGGGCAGGACGACTGGCCAAGGCAGATTTGGTCTCTGAAATGGTTGGGGAATTTCCTGACCTGCAGGGAATAATGGGGGGGATCTATGCCCGTCTGAAAGGAGAATCTGAAGTGGTTTCCAGGGCCGTTGCCGAACAATATCTGCCCACGGGTCACAATAGCCCTATTCCCCGGACCAGGGAGGGAGCACTCCTGGCCATGGCCGATAAAATGGACACTCTGATCGGCTGCTTTGGTCTGAAAATGATTCCCACGGGAGCTGCTGATCCATATGCTCTACGGAGACAGGCACTGGGTGTTATTCGGATTATCTTGGGTCATAACTTGTCCTTGAGCTTAAGTGAACTGATTGATTATACTTTTGCAGGTTATGACAACGTTGAATGGAAGTTGTCCTTTGAAGACTTAAAACAAGAGCTTATAAACTTTTTTGGTCAAAGATTGAAAGCATACTGGACAGGTCAGGACTATCCCACCAAAGTGGTTGATGCTGTTTTAGGGGCAGGTTTCGACCATATCTGGACCGCTTTTGCCCGCTTAAAAGCCTTGGTCAAGTTCGCACAGCAAAATTATTTTGAGCAGGCTGTGCTCACCTTTAAGCGTGCCGACAATATTATCCGTAAACAGGGGGAAAAACTAGGAGAAGAGCTAACTGGCGATTTTGAACTTTCGCTTCTGGAAGAGCCGGCCGAAAAGAATCTGGCCGAAAAAATCAATGAACTTGTACCTGTCTGGGAAAAGTTATGGGCAGACGAAGATTTTACCGGCCTGTTTGAGTTGTTGCTAGAACTTCGCCCGGTGGTGGATGAGTTTTTTGATCACGTCATGGTCATGTGCGAAGATAAAAAATTGCGATTAAACAGGTTAAACCTTCTCTTTGCTTTGACCTCAAGGTTGAGCAGGTTAGCTGATTTTTCTGCCCTGCAGGTATGATTTAGCTTAGGCTTTACTGTAACAACTGAATGAGCAACGGTAGTAAATTTATATTATGCAAGCGTTCGAACTTAGAACCCTTGCTTCTGCTAGCGATTGCTACCGTTGCTTTGATCATATCTGCTATTCACCCTTACAATTGGATAGTTTGGTTTCTTGAGGTCTTTCCAGTTCTAGTAGGAGGACCAATTCTTATTGTAACGTATCGCGACTTTAGGCTCACTCCACTTCTGTATCGACTTATTCTTATCCACGCATTAATCTTAATACTTGGAGCGCATTATACTTATGCACGAGTTCCGCTTGGCTTTTGGTTCCAAGACCTTCTGGACCTGAGTCGAAACCACTACGATAGAGTCGGCCATATTGCTCAAGGGTTTATCCCGGCGATCATTGCACGGGAGATCCTCCTTCGCCGCTCTCCATTGGTCCCTGGCAAGTGGTTATTCTTTTTAGTAGTTTGTGTTTGCCTGGCCCTTAGTTCATTTTATGAGCTTATTGAATGGTGGGCCGCAATAATAGGTGGCCAGGCAGCGGACACATTCCTGGCGACGCAAGGTGACGTTTGGGATACGCAATGGGATATGTTCCTTGCTCTCCTGGGTGCCATTGTAGCGTTGTTGACGCTTTCCGGTGTCCACGATCGAGCCCTGGAGCAACTCCAGGAAGTATAAAATGATGGACCAGGACTTGCGATCCGAAAAGCTGGCTTAAAGTTATAAAAGTGAAAATGCAGGAAATTTTCATACATCAATTAGCAAAAAGTATTAAAGAGCTGTTAAGCGATGCAGTAAAGACCAGCTATGATCTCTTTAAGATCATAGTGCCGATTAGCATCCTGACAAAACTCCTTACTGATGCCGGTATCACTGATTACCTGGGTTTTGCTCTTAGTCCGGTGATGGAGTTAGTAGGTCTTCCTGGCAGCATGGGACTGGTTTGGGCTACCTCTATGTTGACCAACCTCTATGGGGGCATGGTCGTTTTTGCCTCTCTTGCTCCGCAAGCTCATCTAACAGTTGCACAGGTCACCGTCCTGACCACTATGATGTTGGTGGCACATGCTCTTCCAGTCGAACTCAGTATTGTGCAGAAGGCAGGAGTGCGTTTCCGTTTCATTGCTTTTTTGCGTATAGCTGGAGCACTGACATTAGGGTGGTTACTGCATCATGTTTACACGCTCAAAGGATATCTTCAAACACCCAACAGGCTACTCTGGAATCCGCCTCCCCAGGATCCTTCGTGGCTGGCATGGGCCCAGGGAGAGATAAAAAATTACTTATCGATCTTTCTGATAATACTTACCTTGTTGTTTATTATGAAGTTGTTAAAAAAACTCGGGGTGACAATGCTGCTTACCAAATTATTAGAACCTGTCCTTACAGCCCTGGGCATGAGCAAAGCAGCCGCACCCATTACAATTATCGGATTGACTCTTGGACTTAGCTATGGCGGGGGACTCATCATTCGGGAAGTACAGTCAGGAAATTCCTTAAAGTATGATATAGTTTCTTCTCTTGCACTGATGAGCCTATCTCATAGTTTGATAGAAGATACTTTAGTCATGATGGTTCTTGGAGGGGACTTGTCCGGTATTTTGTGGGGGCGACTTTTTTTCTCGCTCCTGGTTGTTTTTCTGCTAGGGAAACTACTTCGTAGAATACCGGAAAAAACATTTGATCGTTATCTCTTCCGGGCCTCTTTTTGCAATTAAGAGTCTGTGACCAAACCCCAATTTTAACCACTGATTGAAAGTCCTGGTTTCTGAAGTGCATTACAAACGGCTTGGGTAACCCAACTTGACGCAGCTTGCGGAAGAACAGAGCATCGGGATGAATGGGCTAACTATTTTGCGATACTGACCATAGCTATCGATAATAAAAAGAATATTTATTTACCCAAAGTATCCCATTATGCTCTGTCCGCAAGCAAGTTTTAGATGGGTCCAAGCCTTTGTACCAGCATGAAAGAAACCAAGACTGGAATAAAGTTGGAAATTAAGTTGATAAAAAGGTTCGGCCACAGACTCTTAAGTAATTAAAGTTCGGCTATTTTTAATCCGTTACTGGAGATTGACGTTATTTTTTGAGACGATTGGATTAGTTATTTCATTTATCTGGGCGTTCACCAGTATATTTTATTAAAATAAATCTTGACAAAATCTATCAGCATTGGATAATTACTCAAATTTTGGAAACGGGAAGGAATTGTAAAATTTATATAACCAACTATAATAAGTTAATTTTTTAGGAGGGTTAGATTTTGGCCAATCATAAGTCAGCTCTTAAGAGGCATCGGCAAAGTTTGAAACGTCGTGCGCGTAACAGGTCTGTAAAGACGAGGGTTAAAAACGTAATCAAGTCCGTTCGTCTGGCAGCTGAACAAAAAGATGCCCAAAAGGCCGCAGAAGCTTTGCGCACAGCTACTTCCGTACTGGATCGAGCAGCGCAGAAAAAGGTTATTCATTGGCGCACAGCGGCCAGAAAAATTTCGCGATTGACCAAGCTGGTTAATAGTATCGGATAAAGGAAAAGTTAATATTGAATTTTTTCGTAGACCCGCCTTTGGGCGGGTCTTTTTTTTTGAGTCAAATGATTTTTTGACTTTTTGAGTCGGGATTATTATTTCGCAATTTGCAATTTGCAATTTTACCTATATGGTATTTGTATACTAAAATTCAGAGTTTGAAATTTTAAGATATATACTCAACTTTCTGAGTTAATTTGCGAGCGCATTTTCTTCAATGCTAACAAAGAC
>NZ_CEYAEZ010000054.1:0-18433 GCF_982781345.1 Desulfovulcanus sp. | reverse complement strand
CAGACAGTTTTCGCTGTTTTCCAAAAGCCTCGGATTGTTACAGGAATCGTTGTTGGGTTAATTTTCACGGATTCAGGTAGAAATTAAAACCAAATTTGGATTTTGTATAAATAAAAAATTATATCATTATTAATTTTAGGAGGAAATATGGCCTTAGATGAAAGAATTGTTACTGAAGCTATTATCACTAAATATTTTGACAAGTTCAAAGAATGCCTGGACCTGGATGTGGCTATTGTCGGAGCCGGTCCTTCTGGTATGACTGCTGCCTATAAGCTGGCAGAAAATGGACATAAGGTTGCCATTTTTGAGCGCAAGTTGTCCATTGGCGGTGGCATGTGGGGCGGAGGAATGACTTTTAATTATATCGTGGTTCAGGAAGAAAGTAAAAGAATTTTGGAAGAAGTTGGCCTGACTTTAGAAGAATTCAAGCCAGGTTATTATACTGTGGATGCCGTGGCAGCCACAACTACTTTGGCTTCAAAGGCCTGTCTTGCCGGCGCCAAAGTTTTTAACTGTATGAGTGTCGAAGATGTAGTGGTTAGAGAAGAAAACGGGCAAAAAAGGGTTTGTGGTTTGGTTATAAATTCCAGCCCCGTGGAAATCGCCGGTTTGCACGTAGATCCTCTGGTCATTCATTCCAAGTTTGTAATCGAGGCAACAGGCCATGACACAGAGCTTTTACAGACCTTGCTCAGGAAAAATGATCTCAAGCTTCTCACTCCTTCAGGCAAGATTGAGGGTGAAAAATCCATGTGGGCCGAAGTTGCAGAAACTAACACGGTTAAGAATACTCGAGAAGTTTTCCCAGGTGTATATGTATGTGGAATGGCAGCCAATGCTAGCTTTGGTTCTTACCGTATGGGACCTATCTTTGGTGGTATGCTTCTGTCCGGGGAGAAGGTGGCCAAAGAGATTGATGCCCGTTTAAAAGGCTAAGAGCCAATAAATAGGCTAAAGGGTAAAAAGGTTAAGAGGGTTAAGTTGTTAAAAGTAAGAATGCAACATCGACATACTCTTAACCTTTTTTAGGTAAACTTTAGATCAGACAGGGTGGGTAAACGTGCTTCCTTTTGTAGTTATTGCTGGTCGTCCTAATGTGGGTAAGTCCACTCTTTTTAATCGTCTGATCGGTAAGAATAAGGCCCTGACTCACGATCGTCCCGGTGTTACTCGTGACCGCATCTATGGCGAGGTGCGCAGAGGAGGAACACCATTTGCTCTGGTCGATACGGGCGGTCTTATTCTGGATGCTGATGAGGGGATAGAAAAAGAAATTTTGGCCCAGGCCCAGGAGGCCATTGAGGCTGCCGACTTGGTTTTGTTGGTAGTGGATGGCCGGGAAGGGATAAATCCCCTGGATGAGCAACTGGCTGAAATGCTCAGGCAGAGCAACAAGCCCATCCATCTGGTGGTGAACAAGGTGGATGGGCTAGAAAAAGAAGATGCTCTGGTGCCTGAGTTTTATGAACTAGGATTTGACTTGACCCCGGTATCAGCAGCGCATGGACATAATATTTCCGGGCTTATTGAGGAAATTCGAGCCAAATTGCCTCCAATAGAAAGGGAGCAGGAAGTTCAGGACAAAGCTCCTGGTCTTCGTCTAAGCTTACTTGGCCGCCCCAATGTGGGTAAGTCTTCCATGATTAATGCTTTAGTGGGAGAAAACAGGCTCATTGTCAGTCCCGTGGCCGGCACAACCAGGGACAGTGTTGATGTGACATTGGAAAGGGATGGAAAACTTTATACATTTGTGGACACTGCGGGGGTGCGCAAAAAGAGACGAATTCGGGATAGTTTGGAACAGTTTAGTGTTTTGAGGGCCTTAAGGAGTAGCAAGAGGGCACAGGTGGTGCTTTTGGTTCTGGATGCCCTGGAGGGAGTCCTGGCTCAGGATAAAAAGTTGCTTTCATTTCTGGATCGGGAGAAGACCCCGTTTATTGTGGTCGTAAATAAAATTGATCTTATCCCGCGGTCCAAGATCGCTCAGCTTAAAGAATATTTCAAGCAGGAGCTTAGGTTTTGCAGCCACGCTCCTATAGTGTATACGTCCACAATTTCCAAGGCCGGTCTTGGAAGCCTACTGCCACTGGCCGAAAATCTGTGGGCTGAGTGCCAAAAAAGGGTAACTACCGGACTGTTGAATAGATTAATCAAGGAGGCGACATACAGGCATCAGCCACCTTTGATTAAAGGCAAGCGGGCTAAATTTTATTATCTGACACAGGCCGGGGTATGTCCACCGGAGTTTGTTTTTTTTGTGAATAATAAAGAACTGGTAAAACCCACTTATGTCCGCTACTTGGAACGACAGATA
Organism: Desulfovulcanus sp.; assembly: GCF_982781345.1. NCBI lineage: Bacteria > Pseudomonadati > Thermodesulfobacteriota > Desulfovibrionia > Desulfovibrionales > Desulfonauticaceae > Desulfovulcanus > Desulfovulcanus sp. Next base: position 16,116 of record NZ_CEYAEZ010000054.1, on the reverse strand, counting down.
AGAAAGCTTTTTGGTTTGAATATGGCGCCAATAAGGATGTATTTCAGGGATAAGGGGTAAAGGGAGAATCTTTTAGAACGTAGGGTTTAGGTGGATGTGGGTCATGAGAGACAGTTATTTAGTTAGACTCCAGTCGGTTGTTTTCCTTTACCACTTATCCTTACCTATTAATCCATAATCCTTAACTCTAAAAAAATGGAGGTTATATGATTCAAAAGGCCGATAAAATCTGGGTTGATGGCCAGCTAGTTCCTTGGGACGAAGCCAATGTGCATGTACTCACACATACATTGCACTATGGGGTGGCTGTATTTGAGGGTATTCGCTGTTATAAGTGTACTGATGGTTCTTCTGCCGTTTTCCGTCTCAAAGAGCATGTGGATCGTTTTTTTGATTCGGCCAAGGCAGTGGAGATGAATATCCCGTTTACCCGGGAAGAAATTAGTACGGCCATTCTAGAGACCTTAAAAGTGAACAGGCTGGAGCAAGGGTACATTCGTCCTTTGGCTTTCATTGGTGACGGGGCCATGGGAGTGCATCCAGGTGACAATCCTATAAGGGTGATAATTGCCACTTGGCCATGGGGAGCCTACCTGGGAGAGGAAGCTCTGCAAAAAGGCATTCGAATAAGAACCTCCAGTTTTACCAGGCACCATGTCAATGTCATGATGACCAAGGCTAAGGTAGCGGGCAATTATGTTAATTCTGTGCTGGCAAAAATGGAGGCTGTAGCTGACGGTTACGACGAAGCCCTGATGCTGGATGTGGATGGATATGTCTCCGAAGCCACGGGCGAAAATATTTTTATTGTCAAAAAGAGTAAGCTAAAAACTCCGCCTCTTGGTTCTATTCTGGGTGGAATTACCAGGGATACTTTAATCACTCTGGCCAGGGACATGGGTTATGAAGTTGTTGAACAAAGATTTACCCGTGATGAGCTTTATGCTGCCGATGAGGCCTTTTTCTGTGGCACAGCTGCAGAAGTGACACCTATTCGGGAAGTGGATCGCCGTGTGATAGGAGCTGGCAAGGCCGGTCCGGTGACTATGCTCTTGCAGAACGAATACTTTAAGATTGTTCATGGTGAAAATCTCAAATACGCTGGTTGGTTAACTTCTTATGAGCTTTAGATAAATGTCCAAGGTCAGTCTGACTGCTAAATACAGGCCCCAGACCTTCGCCCAGGTTGTAGGTCAAGACTTTATCAAGTCTATTTTGTCCCGTGCTTCCGCTGAGAGTAAAGTTGCTCCGGCATATTTGTTCAGCGGTACTAGGGGAGTTGGGAAAACTACTGTTGCGCGCATTTTTGCCAAGGCGATAAATTGTGAAGAGGGTCCGGGGCCTGAGCCATGTAATAAGTGTAGCCATTGTGTCCAGATTACAAAGGGAGTGGCAACTGATGTGCTGGAAATAGATGGAGCTTCCTATAATAGAGTTGACGACGTGCGCAAACTCAGGGAAGAAGTGCCATTTCCTCCCCTTAGTTGCCGGTATAAAGTGGTCATTATTGACGAAGCCCATATGCTTTCCAAGTCGGCCTTTAATGCCCTGCTCAAGACCTTGGAAGAGCCTCCCAAACATTGCGTATTTATCATGGCTACTACAGAGCCGGAGAAGTTTCCCATCACCATTATCAGCCGTTGTCAACACTATGTCTTTAAAAGGATTCCTCAAAATGAGCTCACCAGTCATCTACAATCGGTTCTTGAGGCAGAAGGTGTAGAATATGAGCCTTACGCCATAAGTCTTATTGCTCGTCGAGGCGGGGGAAGTGTGCGTGATAGTATGTCCTTGCTGGCCCAGGTCTTGGCCTTAGGAGAAAAAAAGCTCACGACCAAGGATGTGAGAAAGGTCCTTGGATTGGCAGGTCAAGAGACTTTTTTTCAGGTCATTGAAGCCATTTATAATCAGGATTTGATACACCTGCACCAGATTGTTGAAGATCTGCAAAATCAGGGCCTGGACATAGGCTTTTTTTTGCGAGAGCTTGCTTTGTGTTGGCGGAACCTATTTTTATTGGCTAAAGGTGGACAGCAGGCCAAAAATATTATTGATCTTCCAGAAGAAGAGTTGGATGCGTGGATTGAGTGGGCGCAAAAGTTTCCTTTGTCCAGAATCCATGCCAGTTGGCAGATGGTTTTGGAAGGACAAAAGAATGTACTTAAAAGCCTGGAGCCAGGGCTTGCCCTTGAGCTTTTACTTTTAAACTTGGCTTACTTGCCGGATCTCTTGCCGATTGCCAAAGCACAGGGAGATTCTTGGAAATCGGATTCGAAATCCAATACTTCAGTCCGGCCAGGGCCTATTCAGGCCTCGGCTGCCTTGGGGAAAAAAGTGCAGGAGGAGCCTGCATCATCAGTAGGGACAGAAAAAAAAACTCCAAAGTTTAAAAGCGAGAAAAAAGGCTACGTAAGTTCTAAAATTTCTGGCAAGTTAACTTCTTTCCCTGAAAATAATAGGCCAAAGGTTTCTGAATTAAAAGAGAGGGTGAGACAACATCCTGTGGTGCAGAAAGTTCTGGATGAGTTTAATGCTCGAATTGTTGATATAAGATTTCGTGAACGTTAGGTTAATTGGTTGAATAGTTGAATGGGGAAAAAGTAAAAAGAATAGGGTTAATTTTTATCTTTAAGCCTTACACTTTAAAACCCCATACTGAGGAGGAAAATAATGAATGATTTGATCCGACAGGCTCAGATGATGCAGAAAAAGATGATGAAGATGCAGGAAGAGCTATCTAAGAAAGTTGTAGAAGCTTCTGCTGGAGGAGGCATGGTCACAGTCAAGGCGACTGGCGGTCAGGAAATCGTAGAAATCAAGATTGATCCCAGTGTAGTCGATCCGGATGATGTGGAGATGCTCCAGGACCTGGTGTTGGCTGCTACCAATGAGGCCTTGAAAACAGCCCGGGACATGGTTCAGTCAGAGATGTCCCAGCTTACCGGGGGGTTAAAGATTCCAGGACTATTTTAAGGGGGAAAAGGTGACTAGCCTACCTAAGCCACTGCAACTTGTTGTGGAACAACTATCTGCCTTGCCCGGGGTGGGCCCCAAAAGCGCCTTACGTATGGCCATGACAATATTGGCTTGGCCCAAGGACAAGGCCCAAAATTTGGGGCAATCTATTTATAATTTAAGGGATGCCCTGTGTATCTGCTCTAAGTGCGCAAGTCTTTCGGATACAGATCCGTGTAAGATTTGTGCCGATCCTTTGCGCGAGGATGAAAGATTATGTCTTGTGGCTGAGTGGGATTCGGTTCTGGTCCTGGAAGAAGCCGGTTTTTTTAAAGGCAAGTACTTGGTTTTGGGAGGCCTTTTATCTCCCTTGGATGGAGTAGATGCACATAATCTTGAGTTAGAAAAGTTGAGAGCAAGACTTGCCGAGGGGGTGGTTGAGGAAGTTATTCTGGCTTTGGGAACAACTATGGAGGCAGAAGCAACCGCATCGTATGTCAAGAATATGGTCCAGAAAGAGTTTCCCAAGGTGGAGGTTACCAGGTTGGCCCAGGGAATTCCTCTGGGAGCTGAACTAAAATACATTGACAAAGAAACCTTGCGTCAATCTCTGCATTGGCGCCAGAGTTTTTGATACGTAAATGAGATGACATGTAACCTCAATAATAATTAACAACAATAGATAAGATAAACTCAACAAATGCATACACAGGAGGAGGTTATGATTGAGACAAGAATCCATGGACGCGGCGGACAGGGAGGAGTGACTTCTGCTGAACTTTTGGCGAAGGGTGCCATTGATAAGGGTAAATTTGCCCAGGCTTTTCCCAGTTTTGGCCCTGAACGGAGAGGAGCTCCTGTGCAGGCCTTTGTCCGTGTTTCTGATGAGAGAATAAAGCTCAGGGAAAAGATTTACGAGCCTAATATTGTCCTGGTTTTGGACCCGAGCTTACTAGATATAGGTAATGTCGCCGAGGGGCTAAAGAGTGACGGCTTGGTTGTAGTCAATTCATCAGAATCAGCCCAGGCAATTAAGGACAAATATGGATTTCCAAAAGTAGCTCAAGTGGATGCAACCAAGATAGCCCTGGAAGAACTTGGTGTGCCCATCACCAACACGACCATGCTTGGTGCATTGCTTAAAGCAGCAGGCATATTGGACGTTAAAGATTTACAGGGAGTAATTGAAGAAAGATTTGGGCCGAAACTTGGGCCAAAGAATTTTGCTGCCTTGGAAAGGGCGTATAAAGAAACAGCAATAGCTTAAGTCTTAAGTGCAACTAATGACTTTTTTGTGGCCACCTGTTATTGTGGTCAACCATGTTGTTATCAAGGGTATGAAAAAAGCCGGCCTTAAAAAAGCCGGCTTTTAATTGATTCCTAAAAAACATCATGAACTCTCTATGCACTGGTTTGTCACGCTTTCTTTATACCCTCTAGAAGTTCTTCAATAAGGTCTTTTACCTTAACGATCTTTTCAGACCGATAGGTATTGCTGCCAGCAAAGGCAAAGCCTTCATCTAATTTACCTTGTTGGGCATTGATTAAGGCTAAAGAAATACAATAAGGTGACTTCTTGGGTTTACATGTTTTTATACAGTGATGAGGACATTTAAAAGGTACCTTTTCTCCCCGTTCGACTGCCTCTAAAAACTTATTTTTAACTGCCCGTCCGGGAAGTCCAACCGGACTTTTGATAAAAACGATGTCTTCTTTTTTTGCTCTAAGATGTTCCTTTTTAAATCCTTCCGAGGCATCACATTCTTCGGTAACAACAAAACGTGTTGCCATTTGTACCCCGCTTGCCCCTAGGTTTAGAAATCGGGCGATATCTTCACCAGAATAAACTCCTCCTGCAACAATTAATGGGATAGGTTTGCCCGCCTTTTGAGCATAGGGAGCTATGGCCTGAAGAGTCTCTAATACCAGCTGTTCGAGTTTGTATTTTTTGTTGGTCAGCTCTTCTAAAGAAAAACCGAGGTGTCCACCTGCTTTTGGTCCTTCTAAGACAAAAGCGTCAGGGAGATAATTATAACTTCGAAGCCATTTTTTGCATAAAATATCAGCGGCCCGAGCTGAAGAAATGATAGGAACTAGAGCGGTTTTGTTTCCTGGATACTTCTCTTTGAGTTTTGGTAAATTAAGTGGGAGTCCAGCTCCGGAGAAAATAATGTCAGCTCCAGCTTCAAAAGAAGCAGTCACCAAATCTTCATAATCGCTCAACGCTACCATGATATTGACGCCAATAATTCCGCCAGGGGCCAGGTTACGCGCCAGTGTGATTTCTTCTTTTAAAGTGCGAATGTTGGCCAACTGGGGATGTTTGTCAAAGTCGGGTGCTAAAAAACCCACGGCTGCAGCTGCTATTACTCCAATCCCCCCCATGTTAGCTACCGCACTGGCTAAAGAATGGAGAGACACCCCTACTCCCATTCCTCCCTGAATTATAGGCACTTCTGCTTCATGAACGCCTATTTTTAACTTTGGAATAAGCATTGTTAATCTCGTTCTCCTTCATCCAAAAATTTCGTTTCTGTTTAAAACAGAAAACTCATTATTATGTTAAAAAAGTAAAAATTTCGAATTTGGCTCAATAATCTTTTTGACCTTATTTAACAAGTCCTAAAAACAGAAAATTAGGGCTCTGTCGTTATCGAAACTAATAGACTGAAATAATTAATTTAACGTCATCAAATATATAGGGATATAACCTACAACTATTTGGTTTGACCTCAGTATCTATTTAACTCTAATGATCCTTCCCCTCACGACACACTGGCTTTTTTCTGCTTCTCAATGGCCTTTTCCAAAGAACTGGCTACTTCCTGAGGGTCAAGGTTTTCGCCGGCTTCATAAAGGGCCAAAGTAACATTGATCTCTCTTTGAATTAAGGGCTGATTGATGTTGAAATAGGATTTCCACATCTTAACCGCATCTTTTAAATTTCCTTCTCGGGCAAAAGAAAGTCCCATATGTAGCACGGTAAAATTGTCTTTGGGCCTTATCTCCAAAACCCTATGCCAAAAATTCCTGGCCGTGCTCATTTCATTAAGACGAAAGTAACAATAACCTGCTTTTTGCAAGGCTTCTAAATGGTTAGGCTCCTTTTCAAGATACTGCGTGTAAAGTTTGGCTGCACGGACATAATCACACTGCTTCAAAGCCTGATCAGCCTCGATCAGTTCCGGGCTAAGCCCTGAAGCTTGTTCTTCTTCCAGATGCTCAAACTTTATCCGTTTTATAACTCCTCGTAAAAAACCTCGACGAGAAACTTTTTTTTGCTTGCCGGTGGCCATAGTGTTGTTTGATTGGTTTTGTTAAGTGGTTGAGTGAGTTATTTGTTGAGTTTGTGAGTAGGCTGGTTAAACCGAACCCAACTCCTAACCCGGAAAACAAAAGTAGTTTAAGACATAATTAAAACTTATATATCCTGCGCCAATCTGTACAGGGCATTGACCACGGCAGCGGCTACAGGACTTCCACCTTTAGGTCCTTCATTAGTAATATAAATCAGGTCGCTGTCCATGAGTGCTCGTTTAGACTGGGCCGCACCCACGAAACCTACGGGTAAAGCTACTACCAAAGCCGGCTGAGGCCCGCCTTTAGCGCAGATATCCAGAAGTTTCCACAGTGCTGTTGGGGCATTGCCAATGACTACCAGTGCCCCGTCTAAATTAGGGAGCAACTTTTCAAAGGCCAAGGCAGCCCGGGTTGTATTTTCTTTTCTGGCCCTGGCTAACACATCAGGTTCACCTATGGCACAATAAACATTGTTCAATCTGGTCAGAGCAGTTCTGACCATCTGGACATCACAGATAATCTTTCTTTGTTCTCTTATACAACTAATGCCCTGTTCAATGGCCAGAGGGTGGAATTTCAGTGAATGGACAAATGAGAAATCAGCACTGGCATGAACCACACGGGCGGTAACTTGTTTTTGCTCTTTGTCTAAGTGCGACCATATACCTTGGTTTAGAATAAAATCCAAGCTTTTCTGCTCAATATTTTCTCCCGAAAAAAACTTATCTTCCTCTGTATAAGGCCAAATTCGTTCATAAATAATTTCCTCAACCTGGGGTTCATTTTCTAAAGTGGCCAAAAGCCTAAATTCTACTCCGGGATATTTTTGCCTTAAATTTTGCAGCATAGCCGGAATATCTTTTTCCACGTGGTTGCCGTTATATAAGAAATAGGGAAAAATTATTATTTCTCTACAACCCTGTTCAATGAGTTCCCTGGTTTTTTCCTCAAGTGTGGGCTGACCCAGAGAAAAAAAAGCTGGTTCCACAGGGGCCTTGTCTATGCGCCGGGCTATTCTTCTAACCATGCGAGTAAAGCTATTGCTCACAGCCCCGCGCCTGCTTCCGTGCCCCAAGATGATAATTCCTTTTGTCATTAACATTCCTTTATTTTTTGTACAAAATATTTGGCAACCTCGGGTTTATGCCCGAAATACAGGTGCACATAACTGGCTAAAATATTTTTTGTATAGATTCCCAATGTGGAAAGCTTTTGTCCGGCGGCATTTTTTACAGCAAATACATTAATCCAGCGAGAGTTGCCATGAGCAGACTCAATCTCTGAATAATGGAATTCGTGTCCACGAAGGACCAAGTCTTTTTTTCCCAGGAAGGTATCTTTTAAAAATTTTATTTCCACATACCCCAGCCTTTTTCTTTTCCGGAGCATTCTGGCATTGAAGGGAATAAGCCCAAGCATAGGATATGTTTTATTGTCCACGGTCTCTATTTGCTGGCATAAATACATAAGTCCGCCGCATTCAGCATAAATTTTGCCGCCCAAGGCAGCATAAGTACGGATACTTTCTACCATGCTTTGGTTTTGAGCCAGTTCTTTCGCCCAAAGTTCTGGATAGCCTCCGCCCAGATAAATAGCATCTAAATTGGGAGGCAACTGGTCATCCTTAAGCGGAGAAAAAAATACGAGCTGTGCACCAGCCTTTTCTAATATGTCCAGGTTCGCCTGATAGTAAAAATTGAATGCATCATCCAGGGCTATACCTAAGCGTACTTTTTTTGGAGGACTGATTATATTCTTTGCTGTTCCGGGAAGCGTTTGATGATGAGTCTTGCGGTCATAACCAGCCAGGCGCAAAATTTCATCTAGCTGAAGAAACTCTCTTGCTGCCTGGACCCAATTTTCAATTTCATCCTTATCCATCTGGCTGGCACCCAAGCTAGATAGCCCTAAGTGTCTGGATTGAAGTGTGGGTAGGCTTTCTTTGGGAATGGCCCCCATCAAAGGCGGCAGGTGAGCGCTTTTTAATGCGTTTTCCAATATTTTTTTATGTCTTTCGGAATTACAGCCATTGGCAATGATCCCACAGATGTTCTGTCCAGCTTGCTCAAAACTACAAAATCCTTTGACCAGTGCGGCAAAACTTCTGGCCATGGCTTTTGCCTGACAAACGAGGATAACCGGGGAATTCAGTACTTGGGCCACATGAGCAGTAGATGCAAAAGACGAATCCGCCATGCAACCGTCATAATAGCCCATCACACCTTCAATCAGGGCCACCCCACGTCTCTGTGCAACGAGCTGCTCTATATGCGTCTTATCGCTCATCCACAAATCCAAGTTGTAACAGGACCTATCACTGAGCTTGGTCAGATACATGGGATCCAGATAATCCGGCCCAACTTTAAAGGGGCTGACAGCAACTCCCATGGCTCTAAAACCAGCAGCTAAGGCCAGGCAGATAGAAGTTTTGCCAGCTCCGCTGTTTGTTCCAGCAATGACTATCATAATTTAATTGTGAGTTTTGAGTAATGAAGTTCAAGAAGATTACTATTCTTTTCCGAGCTCCACAACCCAAATTTTCTTTGTCCGGGCGTTTTCTTCATAACTCAAAAACTTGCCTTTAAGACCCTGTGGCCAAACCCCATTTTGGCTACCAGATTAGAAATCAGAATTGAAAAAAATATGAAAAGTTGCCCTCTTAAGTAAGGTTGGGCCACAGACTCTTAAAACGTTTTAAATTATAACCAGACAAAAAAATAGTATTTAGTAACACTTTTAGTAAAAAACATTCAAAAAAATACCGCTGTTTTTGCTTAAAAAAAGTGCCTAAATTTCAAAACCTCGGTTGCGATCTGTTTATAAACATGTCATTATAAATAAAAATGATTAGCGGGAATATTCATTGGGTTTTTTAATCGGAGCTGTTAATTTATTATGGAAAGCCTCTGCATGCTTAGAGGAAAAACTATTGGATATAACAGATAATTTCCTAAGGAGGAGTTTATGGCAGAAGCAGCACTGAAGTTAGACGCAGAGCCTAAAACCACCTTTATGGACAAGGTCAAAGAGATCCTGCCTGAACAAGGGCATCTGAATCTTTGCCTTACCTGTGGTGCCTGCTCTGCTGGTTGTCCAGCCAGTGGCCTTGAGGGAATGGACCCCAGAAAATTTTTACGCATGGCTGCCTTAGGGCTTGATGAAGAAGTCACCTCCACCCCATGGGTATGGATGTGCACCATGTGTCGCCGTTGTGTTCACGCCTGTCCCATGAACATTGATATCCCCCAGTTGGTCTTTTACGGACGCCAAAGCTGGCCCAGAGAAAAGAGGCCCAAAGGGATTATTGGTTCCTGCGATCAGGGCCTGGCAACAGAAGGCAACAGTGCCATGGGCGCTCGTTCTGAGGACTTTAAATTTGTTGTCGAAGACGTTTTAGAAGAAGTCCGCGAGGAGCAAAAAGGGTTTGAGAATTTGCAAGCACCCATTAACAAAAAAGGAGCTACTTTTTTTCTCAATCAGAATTCCAGAGAGCCAGTGACCGAACCTGATGAAATGGTCCCATTGTGGAAAATTTTGCATATTGTAGGCGCTGACTGGACTTATAGCACAAAGGGTTGGGCTGCTGAGAACTACTGTTTGTTTGCTGCCGATGAAGAAGCCTGGGAAAAGATTGTGCGCAATAAAGTTGAAGCTGTGGAGGAGCTGGGTTGTAAAATCTGGCTCAATACGGAGTGAGGACACGAATTCTTTGCAGTCCGGGCCGGATTGCAGAAATTCAACATCAAAGCTAATTTTGAACTTGACAGCATTATTCGCTGGTATGCCATCTGGATCAGAGAAGGCAAGCTTCCGGTTAATTCCGACTGGAACAAAGACTTGAAGATCAAGTTTACTGTTCAGGATCCCTGCCAGTTAGTACGTAAGTCTTTGGGAGACCCCATTGCCGAGGATTTGCGTTTTGTAGTTAAGTCAGTTGTTGGGGAAGAAAACTTTGTGGAAATGTATCCTAACAAATCCAACAACTTCTGCTGTGGTGGCGGTGGTGGCTATCTGCAATCAGGTTTCCCAGAACAACGTAGGAAATATGGCAAGGTTAAATTCGATCAAATTAAGGCTACCGGGGCCCAGTATTGTATTACTCCATGCCACAACTGTCATTCTCAGATTCATGATCTGAGCGAATACTACAATGGTGGCTGGCATAGCGTGCACTTGTGGACATTGATCTGTCTCTCCTTGGGCATACTCGGTCCCAACGAAAGAGAATACTTAGGTCCCGATCTGAAGGAAGTCGGCCTGTAAATATTCGGTTACCATAAAAGCAAAGTAAAACCCCGCCTTAAGGCGGGGTTTTTTTATGGACACACCGGATAAATCAGATTAAAAAAGATCCTTGTGTCTTGCCTCAAAATATCTACATCCTTCAGCCTTTATGTCCTTTTGCTTATGGGCCTTAGCCTGATCAGTATCTTGGGAGCCATCTATCTCGGCCCCTTGTCCATACCATGGTCTAAAGTATCTGCCTGTCTCTGGCACGTGGGAGTACAAAATTCTGTTGCCCCACGAGAACTGTGCGACCCGAACCTTTCGCTGATTATTTGGCATCTACGTATGCCTCGGGCTATTTTGGCCTTTCTTGTCGGTTCCAGTTTGGCTCTCTCCGGCGCAGTCTTTCAGGGTCTTCTGCAAAATCACTTGGCTGATCCTTTTACCATAGGCGTATCCACTGGCTCTGCTTTTGGAGCCAGCCTAGCCATTTTTTTTGGGTTGACCTCACTTTTTGGGCCGGTGACTCTGCCCATTTTTGCCTTATGCGGGGCCGGGCTTGCTCTGACCATAGTTCTTGGTCTGGGCTACAGGGGAGGTAAACTTAGCAAAGAATCCTTGGTACTGGCCGGAATAGTGGTAGCTACATTTTTATCTGCTTTAATTTCTCTGCTAAAATCTCTGGATGAAGAATCCGTAGCCGGTATAGTTTTCTGGATAATGGGCAGCTTTCAAGGCCGCTCCTGGGAACATGTATCCATTTTCCTCCCTTACTATATCCCGGCCTGCCTCATTATTCTCTTCTGGGCCAGGGAATTGGATATATTAAGTCTTGGCGACGTCCATGCCAAGACGTTAGGACTTAATCCCAGTAGAGTCAGGCTTTTTCTGCTCGCTGGAGCGAGCCTCCTTACTGGGGCGGCTGTATCAGTATCCGGTGTGATTGGTTTTGTGGGGCTGATCATTCCACATTTAATCCGGTTGTCCATAGGCAGCAACCATAAAAAACTACTTCCACTGTCAGCTCTTTTGGGTGGCAACTTAATGATCTGGGCAGATATTCTGGCCAGAACTATCTTATCAGGTGGAGAGGAATTGCCAGTAGGTGTACTCACTGCTCTACTTGGGGGGCCCTTTTTTTGTCTGCTATTAGTTAAAAAGTTTAGGGCATAGAAAGTAGAAAGTTATGTAGACATTAAAAATGATTGAAGTCAAAAATCTTAGTCTAGCCTATGGCAAGCACCGGGCCCTGCAGGATATAAGTTTCAAGATAAAACAGGGCCAGATGGTGGGCATTTTGGGCCCCAACGGGAGTGGCAAGTCCACTTTGCTTTCGTGTCTATGCGGGCTTTTAACTCCACAACATGGTCAGGTACTTATTAAGGACCAGAAAATAGATGCTTTTAAGTCAAAAGATCTCGCCAAAATTTTAACCATATTACCCCAAGATAATCATCCACCACTGAGTATGTCCTGCTTCGATCTGGTCCTTACGGGCAGGTATCCATATCTTGGTCTTCTGGGTACATATAGTTTTGAAGATAGACAGAAAGCAGACCAGGCCATGCAGAATACAAAAACTTTTTCATTCAAACTAAGAATGACTGCAGAAGTCTCAGGAGGCGAGCTGCAACGTATCCTCCTGGCCAAGACCATTGTCCAGGAAACAGAAATCATTTTTCTGGACGAGGCCACAGCAAACTTGGATATCGCCCATAAAATAGAAGTGTTTAAGCTTCTTAAAAAATTGCAAGCCAGTGGCAAGACCATAGTCGTGGCTATCCATGATTTAAACCTGGCCGCGCTTTTCTGTCCACACCTGATTTTTTTGAAAGAGGGTCGGCTTAAATTTTATGGTCCGACAAAAGAAGTTTTTAACCAAACTAATCTGGAGCAAGTTTATGCTACGCCTACGTCCATTTTCAGACACCCGCAAACTGGTGCACCGCAAGCTTTTTTCCATCTTCCTTAGCCTATTTTTTGGGGCCACTCCTGCTTTTTCCGCTACTGTTATCGATGATTTGGGCCAAACAATCCATCTTTCGAAGACTCCCCAAAAAATAGTTACCCTTTATGGAGCCTTAACCGATATCCTTTTGGAACTGGGACTTGGCTCAAAAATCGTGGCTTGTACAAAAGAAGATAAAAATCTTGAACCATTAAAAAATAAGCCTGCCATTGGCACGCACATACGCCCCAATATAGAGCTTATTGTTAGTCTCAAGCCAGACCTGGTCTTGCAAATGGGCACTCGCAAACACAGCCTTATGCCGGTACACAGGCTCCAAAAATTGTCCATTCCTGTAGCTGTGTTCAATGTGCAGAATTTTAATGAGCTTTTTGTGACCATTGACAAAATTGGCAAGCTTTGTGGGGTGGAGACTAACGCCCTCCACCTGATTTCCAAGTTGCAAAATAGACTTAAAAAGGTGGCTGACTTGCGGCCTAAAAACTTTAGGCCCCCCACGGTTTTTTTTGAAGTCCGCTACCCCAATTTACTTACTGTGGGTAAACGGTCCATTGTTACGGAGATCATCGCAAAAGCCGGCGGGATAAATCCGGTGAGAAAAGATAAAAAGCTAGTCAGGATAAGCGAGGAAATGCTTATCGTCCTTAACCCGGACATCTATATTGTCCAAAGAGGGCCGATGAATAAAGACCCTTTACCCTTAAATAATAGACCCTTATTTCGTAATCTAAAAGCTGTTAAAAAGGAAAATATCTTATATGTAGATGAAAAAAAGTATTCCCGGCCTGGACCTAAAGCTGTGCAGGCTGTAGAGGAACTGAGCCGGTTTATCAGGAAATTTGTCACAAAGAAGAGTGAAAGTGCAGGTGGAAGTGATTGAGCAATAGTTCAAATCACTAGGAGAAGACCAACTTGTCCTAGTGTTTTTGGGTCCACTTGAAAGATGAAGGCGTATTAGTACTCGTCGACGTCGGTTCAGCTGAAAGTCGTTCTTGGCGTCATTCTGAGCCCCTCTAGAAGAGGGAAGCAATTTGCGGGAAAAATTCTCTACACATCACACGATATTCTCTGCTGTGTTCAGAATAACATAATCGAGTATTCAAAGTAACACTAAGTGGGTATCAAAAATTAAAACTAAACCGTGACAAACAAGGGTAGTTGAATAATTTATCTATTGTTGTTGCTCATGTGCGTGTTCGTGAGCCGGAATTACCTCTCCTGTAACAGGATCGTGTTCATGATCGTGTTCGTGAGGGTGTGAGTGGACCAAATCCCCATGCTTATGCTCGTGCTCATGCACGAATTTTGCGTATTTGGACTCTTTTTGAGAGCCGCAACCACATCCTTTACACATTTTGACCTCCAAATATACTAATTATTTCTTATATAACCCACCCTCGACTAAATAGCAAACAAAAATTTTTAACCCCAAGAGCGTGTTATCCCGAGCGGATTCTGCCACCTTTTTCAGAATAGCTCTACAGCCTTGTGAAGAATCTTAAGCCAAGAAGAAGCAGGTTCATTTGTAAGCGAGCAAGGTATGTTCGCGAAAAGGCTGTCAGTTGTCTGTCCCCGCTTTTGTGTGCGCAATTGCAAGTTTTTCATTTTCTGTTTTTTGCAGAGGTTTTGCTGTGTTTTTTTGGTAGTTTTTTTACAAAAAGAGCAAAAAATGTATTATTTTTTACAATATTGTAATTTTTAATTTTACAAAAGAGGAATACAGTTTTGTAATATATTGTTTTCTTTGAGAGAATACAAAATTGTATGTTCCTTGCAGATAATTACAACTTTGAAAAAATATCGAAGAGGGTGTGTTAATCAAACAAGCTTTTATATTTTATTTATAGGAGGTAAAAAAATGAATAGTGCTGACACCGCTTTTATCATGGTCTCTGCTGCGCTGGTATTACTCATGACTCCAGGCCTGGCCCTCTTTTACGGGGGGATGGTGCGGAAAAAGAACGTTTTGGGAACTATTATGCAAAGTTTCATCATGATAGCCCTGATCAGTTTTGAATGGGTTTATCTCGGCTACACAATGTCTTTTGGCCCAGATGTTAGTGGTCTGATAGGAAACTTGTCCTGGTTTGGCTTGAACGGGGTAGGTCTCGAGCCTAATCCTGATTACGCGCCTACGATTCCACAAATAGTTTTTATGATCTACCAATGCATGTTTGCTGTAATTACTCCAGCTCTTATTACTGGCGCTTTTGCTGAAAGGATGCGCTTTGGGCCTTTTCTTGTTTTTAGTTTGTTGTGGGCAATACTTGTTTATAATCCGGTGTGTCATTGGATTTGGGGGGCTGGCGGTTGGCTAAAAGCAAAAGGTGTCCTTGACTTTGCAGGAGGACTGGTAGTGCATTTGACATGTGGTGCAGCAGCACTGGCTGCCGCCATTACTCTTGGCCCGCGCAAAGGGTATGGTCGGGAAAGTTTCTTCCCGCACAACTTACCTATGACCTTGCTGGGCACAGGGCTTCTCTGGTTTGGTTGGTTTGGCTTTAATGGTGGTAGTGCACTGGCAGCAGATGGTATTGCTGGTACTGCTTTTGTGGCTACTCATCTAGGAGGTATGGCTGGTATGGCCATGTGGGTTTTGATCGAATGGATTCATGCTGGTAAACCAACTACACTAGGTGCTGCCTCCGGGGCTATTGCTGGCCTGGCAACAATTACCCCTGCTGCTGGTTTTGTTGGCCCCAACTCAGCCATAGTCATAGGCTTGCTGGCTGGTGTGTGTTGTTATATGGGGGTTATGGCTAAAAAATATTTTGGCTATGACGACAGTTTGGATGTAGTTGGGATTCATGGGCTTGGCGGACTAGTTGGGACTTTATGTGTAGGCATATTTGCTTCTAAAGCAGTTAATCCCGGGGGTGCAGACGGACTTTTGAGCGGTAATGTTGCGCTACTTGGAACTCAATTTTTGGGTGTAGTAGTTGTGGGGGCGTATGCTCTTGTTGTAAGCTGGATTTTATTGAAAGTTGTTGATGCAGTCTTTGGCCTGCGTGTCTCTTCAGAAGATGAAGTAATGGGTATTGACATTAGTGAACATAGTGAAACTGCATATAATTAAAGGGCGCAAGGTAAAAGGCAAAGGTTTTGGATAGAAAAGTTTTTACATCATTGGCTCTTTATCTTATATATTGTTTCTCGTGTTATGTTAAAGTGAATGCTAAAGGAGAATTTTATGAAAAAAATAGAGATTATCACACGTCCTTATAAACTCGACGAGATCAAGGCAAGTCTAACTGAACTAGGAATTAAGGGTATGACCGTCACTGAAGTAAAGGGGTTTGGCAGGCAAAAAGGACATCGGGAAGTCTATCGCGGTGCTGAATATCAAGTGGATTTCTTGCCTAAAGTTAAAATTGAAGTGGTGGTCGACGACAGTTTAGTGGCTGAGGTTGTCCGGACAACTCAGGATGCAGCCCGTACTGGCAAGGTAGGAGATGGTAAAATATTTATCCTGCCGGTAGATGAGGTAATTCGTATCCGTACTGGAGAGCAAGGGAGCGCGGCTATTTAACCGAGAAAAATAGAGCCGAGGGCTGACTAAAAAGAGCCTGTGGCCAAACTTTTTTATCAATTTAATTTCCAAGGTTTATTTTAGTCTTGGTTTCTTTCATGCTGGTACAAAGACTTGGACCCATCTAAAACTTGCT
>NZ_CEYAEZ010000053.1:0-19019 GCF_982781345.1 Desulfovulcanus sp. | reverse complement strand
ATTGACTGGTATATCTTTCCTAAAAAGTGACCAAAATTTAACCGGACACTAGTGTTATAGTTTATAACAATATATCAAAACCTGGATTGAAAAGAAAATTATGCCTTATTTTTTAGATAACAATCAACTCTTTAATCTTGACAATATATTCAAAGAAGGAGGTTTAAGGGAGTGTCAGCAAGGAGCTTTGCTGGCAGCATGGTCCCACTTTACGACCTCTGATGAACCAGCTGTTATATCAATGCCTACTGGTTCGGGAAAAACAGATTTAATGACCTGTCTGTCATTTTTCCTTAAAGCAAAGAGGATTTTAATTGTTGAACCTTCTAGCCTACTCAGAAATCAGACAGCAAAACGATTAGAGCAGGGATTATTACTTCGTGAATTTGGGTTAATAAGCGAAGACGCAGAAAAGCCTTTAGTGAAGAATTTAAAACATCAATGTAAATCTGAAGAAAACTGGAACGCCTTATCCCAATTCGATGTTGTAGTAGCTACCCCCAAGACAATAAGTCCTGGAGAGAGAGGTGTTTCCTTGCCCCCAGAACAAACTCTTTTTGATTTGATATTTATTGATGAAGCACACCACCTACCGGCTGCAACATGGAGAGCAATCTTAAGTAATGCCTTCCCGTTTTCTAAGTACATACTGTTAACAGCAACACCTTTTAGGCGAGATAGAAGGCGATTACCTGGTAAATTAATATATCATTATCCAATATCTAAAGCAATTGATAATGGTATATACAGTAGCGTAACGTTTATCCCCGTACCAAGTGGGGCAGATGATGACCGTTTACTTGCAGAAAAAGCATATAATATTTGGGAGCAGGAACAAAAAAACGGGAACAAGTTAAAAGTTATCGTTAGAGTTGACAAAATATCGAAGGCAGAACGGTTGGTTGAAGTCTATAGAGATGCAGGCTTGGCCCCTGGAGTTATTCACTCTGAAAAATCTAATACAGATAACTCATCAATCCTAGCTTCAATCAAAAGCGGTGAGCTAAACACCGTCATCTGTGTTGGAATGATGGGAGAAGGGATAGATATACCTTCACTAAAGATTGCGGTTGTTCATAACGCCCCGCAATCTCTAGCTTTTACTATTCAATTGGTTGGGCGAGTTAGTCGAAACAATCCAGGTGATAAATTGCCTGCATTTCTTTTAGCAATTCCCGATTCAGTGAAAGGAGAAGTAAAAAGTCTTTACTTGGAAGATCACGGCTGGTCTAAGTTATTACCTAGGTTGGTCGAAAATGTAATTCAAGAGGAGTTTGGCGATGTGACAGTGAGTCCAACCAAGCTAGGGTCTTCAGAGTACTCGCCAGTACAATTAAAACCTTACTTTTCGGTGAGGATTTATCGCTTAGGTGAGGAAGACAAGCTCAACGATTTACCAATAGACTTTGAAATTCCTTACCTAAAGGGCATGCCTAAAGTGGTTAGCAGTGCAACTACTATAGATACGGGCATCCCTGGCTTGAATGTTGTTATTGTTGAGACAAATGCCAAGCCTGTCTGGAGTAATTCCGCTCAGCTTTTAGATACTATTTATGATCTTTGCATGTATTATAAAAGTGACCAGTTGCTTTTTGTAGCTTCGACCTCAGAATCTATATCTGAACCTATAAGAAAGGCTATAGCTCCAAAGAGTAGGCTTCTTGAACCAGAGAACGTTGCTAAAATAATGCAAGGTATCTCTAATCAAGAGTATTTCACTATCGGCTTAAGGAACGCTTTAGGGATATCCCAATTTCATCCAAGCTATAAAGTCCATTTAGGAAGTAATGTTTTACCATCGGTCAAAAATTCGGAAGGCAAAGTATTTGGCGCAGGTCATGTGATTGGGAAGTCGACCGAAGGAGAAATACAAGGAGTTTCTGTCTCAAATAGAAAAGCTTGGGTTCCAAAAAGAGATAATCTTACATCCTTTGTAGAGTGGTGTAATGACCTTAGCACTAAACTTAACGGTTCACGTCTATCATTGCCTGGTTTGGATTTTTTAGCTCAACCAAAGGCCGCTGAGCCTCTAGAGAAGCCGCCCGTTGCAATCATTCTTAGTGTGGATTTGCTAATTAATCTGGGAGCTATAAAAGTTAGCAGTGGCCAGAAAACAATTACTTCTGATATCTATCCTTTAATTAAGTTTGTAAAGGATGATTTTAAAAAGGATAAGGGTATAATTGATTGTCAGCTCCATTGGCACAGTACGGAGAGGCCTATTCGTCTAAGGATCACGCCTGGTGCAGAGGAGTTTTTGACTGTTACTGATGAAAGATCGGCAAAGGTTCTTTTTTCAGATGTTAAGGTCCGATCTGAAGAAAAAACACTAGCAACCTACTTGAGGAACACTCCACCCACACTTATATTGCCTCGAGGTGGTATTATTCAAGGTGATACTCAGTGGGTTATATCTGACCAATCTGAAAAATTAGATGATGGGACTATAAAGACCTTTGACTGGAAAGGAGATGGTTGCGACATTAGAAAGGAAGCGAAGGAGTCTCCAATTCAAGGCAAGGTTAACGTTCAAGAAAAGACACTTGAATACCTGACTTCAACTTCGTATTCGTATGTTTCACAAGGTATGATTATTGTTCGTGATGATGGGGCAGGGGAGATATCTGATTATGTCGTAATAGAACCAAAGAGGACTCCGAAGTTAATCACCTTTGTTCACTGTAAATATTCATCAAGTGATGAACCAGGTCGAAGATTAGAGGACTTGTACGTAGTTCTTAATCAGGCGTGTCGAAGTCATGTTTGGTGTTATCACCAGACTCTTATTAAAGAACTATCTGCTCATATTGAAACCAGAAAAAATTCGGAAATTGCTTATGGGGAGATCTCTGACCTAGAAGACCTCGCCGGGACTTATGAATCAAATGAGTGGAAAAAACGTGTGATAATCGTTCAACCAGGAACTAGAAAAAAAGATATTGAATCTGATGTGGCCGGACGAGCTTATTTATCAATTGTTTCTGTACAAGAATGGCTAAAGTCATCAGGGATGGAAATGGAGTATTGGGCACACATATAAAAAAGAGTTGCACGCGGAAAAATTACTCGCTGCGATCGTTGCTGGCTACTTAATCGTGACGTTATTGACGTTCGCCTACCTACTACCGGACGATTTGCCGAGATGTGAATTTTTTGCAGTTTAGATAAGCAAAGGGCAGATATTCTGGTCTGCCCCTACTCCCATACTCGTTCATCTACAATTTTCCCGGCATTCTCGAGTTTTTGATCTGCGGGTATAATTTCCAAGGCGGGAAGGAGTTTAATCTTTTCTTTAAAGGCGGTAATGAGTTTTTTTTCGTCCAGGCCCTCTCTGGCCTGGACATAGAGGGTAAGGGTGTCTTTACCCTGGGGGTTGGTCAAAACTAGTTGCCAGTTAATAATTACTGGAAATTCAGCCATGACCTGGCTTACCTGGTGTTGATAGACAAATTGTCCTTTAACCTTGGCCGTACTATCTGTGCGCCCAAAGATTCCCTTAATCCTGGGTGCGGTACGTCCGCACGGACATTGTGAATAGTCAATGGCAGCCAGATCTCCCGTGGCAAGGCGGATCAAGGGATAAGTAGTAGAAAAGGGCGTGACCACAACTTCACCAACCTCGCCTTCAGGCACTGGTTCTCCCGTGCCGGGATGGCAGATTTCTACCCAACACCTGGTGGAGAGGTGCATGCCTTGAGCTTGCGGGCATTCATAGGCAATACAGCCCACGTCGGCTGTTCCATAGCCCTGGCGCAAGATCAGACCGAATTCCTCTTCCAACTCCTTGCGCATGGAAGGTGTCAGTATTTCGGCAGCCACAAAGGCTACTTGTAGGTTAAAATCTTTTTTTAAATCAAGCCCAGCGGCTTTTGCCTTTTCTCCTATCGTTTTTAAGTAGCTGGCCATGCCCACAAAACCACTTGCTTTGAGCTTGGTAAGCAGGGTGATCTGGGCTTCTGTATTGCCAGGACCGGCAGGTATAACTGCACAGCCCAGCTTGCGTAAAGGCTGCTCCAGCATTAGTCCGGCTGGAGTCATGTGGTAGCTAAAGGTCATCTGGACGATATCTTTAGGCCGAAAGCCCACGGCATAAAAGGCTTCTGCCCAGCCCCAATAATCATCATCTGTTCCTTCGGGATCAAAAATAGGGCCGGGGGACATATAGATATGGGCCAGATTACCCAGCTCAGTGGTCAAAAGCTGGTTTAAATCTTGTTCCTGGAGGGTGATTAAGTCTTTTTTGGGGAGGGGAGGGATAGCCTGAAAGTCTTTTTCCGATGCGATATCCTGTACTGAAATTCCTGATCTACTCAATCTGTCTTTAAATTCCCGGCTTTTTTCAGCGGCAAGCTGAAGAATATTCTGTAATCTTTCCCATTTCTCTGCTCGAAGTTCTTCTCGACTCTTTGCTTCCAGTTCATGATAATAGCCGGTAGTACGCATCTTTATTCTCCTTTCCCCTTTTTTTGGCTTATTAACTATTCAACACCCCAAGTTTACAACTCCTTAATTTCTTATTTTCTCAACCTCTCACTTTCCCGACTTCTATCTTTACCCAAGCCATCTTTTACGGCGGCGATAATGTTTGACCTGGCGATAACTTTTCTTTTCTCCGGCATGTCCCATGCCAAGGTAAAACTCTTGTACATCAGGATTGTTGAGAAGTTCCTGGGCCGGACCATCTAAAACGATGCGTCCGTTTTCCATGATATATCCGTAGTTGGCGATATTCAGGGCAGCCCTGGCATTTTGCTCCACCAAAAGCACGGTGGTCTGTTGTTCGGAATTAATCTTGGCAATGATATTAAAAATTTCCTCTACAAGCAAAGGAGCCAGGCCAAGAGACGGTTCATCCAGGAGCAGGAGTTTTGGTTCTGCCATCAGGGCTCGGCCAATGGCCAGCATTTGCTGCTCGCCTCCGGATAGATAACCGGCCCATTGCTTGCGTCTTTCCTTTAGCCTGGGAAAGTAGTTGAAGACCATTTCCAGGTTTCCCGCAAACTTGCTGGCAGGCTGAGTAAAAGCACCGCAGCGTAAATTTTCCTCCACGGTCAATTCTTCAAAGACCCGGCGGCCTTCCATTACCTGAAAAATACCCATGCGCACAATCTTTTCCGGGGGGAGATTGTGAATGGGATATTCATTATACAGGATGGACCCTTCCGTGACTTCTCCGTCCTCACTTAGAAGAAGACCGGAAATGGCCTTTAGGGTAGTGGATTTGCCTGCTCCATTAGCACCTAGAAGCGCAGTAATTTTGCCTTTGGCTACATTGAGAGACAATCCTTTGAGAACCAGGATTACATCATTGTAAACCACTTCCAGGTTAGCCACTTGTAACAGGTCCATTCTTGAAGTCCTTTATTGAAGGCTAAAAGGTTAAAAGGCTAAGAGGCATGTTTTTGCCTCTTAGCCTCATCGTTTTATTTTTTTATTTACCTAACCACTCTTTTTTGCGTGGCAGTGACTGAGCACTGACAAAAGTTAATTTACCGTTTTTGATCTGATAAATAAAGACTGACAAATTAGGACGATGATCGTCTGGATAATAACTGATAGGGGGAGTCAGTCCCATAGGATCATAGTCTCGCAGGGTTTCCAGGGCTTCCTTAATTGCTGGGCCGGTAATTTTACCTTTGGCTGCAGCTCTCTTGATCCCTTCGGCCATAACCAACATGGAAGCAAAACCGCGAATGTAATGGGTCATTTTTGGCTGGTTCTGGGTCAGTTCTTTGATGATTTTCATACCTGGCACGTCTTGGCCGTAAATGGCTGCTGCTTGCAGGGAGTATTGGTTTTCACAGGCAGTGCCGGCTAACTTGATAAGATTTTCGTCAGCACCCCAGATATTTGCAAAAAATGTTGGTTTAAAATTAAGTTTTTGAGCATCCTTCATTATTACAGCAGTAGACGGACTGGTTCCACCAATCCAGACATAGTCGGGATTTTTCTTCTTTAAATTCAAGAGTTGAGTGGTAGCATCAATGGCCTTCAGGCTGACATTTTCCTCGCCTACGATTTCATAACCCAGTTGCTTGGCGAATTCTTTGCCTGCTGGAATTGGGGCCAGACCGTAAGGATGATCTGGATAAACAAAGGCCAGTCTTGGGGCACGGGATTCGGTCCAATGCTCTTTAAAGTATTTCAAGGCTGCTCTAAGCTGGGTTGAATAGTCAGCTGCAATAAAGAAATTGTATGGTGCCTTTTTGGGGTCGGTTAAGTGAGCAGAATACGAGGCAGAAAATGTGGGAATTTTATCTCTAGCAACAAAACGGGTCAAAGCCTCTGTATCTGCAGTTCCCCATCCTTGCAGTGCAACGATTTTGTCTCTGGTGACAAATTTTTTATAGGCACTGATAGCCTGCTGGGCATTGTAAGCATAGTCCACCTGGATGAGTTTGATCTTTTGTCCGGCTATACCGCCCTGACTGTTTAGATATTTTGCACAGTCCTTGACACCTTCTGCATATGGTCTGCCCACCGCAGAAGTAGGGCCGCTTAAGTCAGAGAGAAGACCGATTTTGATTTCCTTGGCCAGACCTACCCCCGAAAAGGTAAGGGAAAAAATAGTTAATACTATTAACATGCGCATAAACCTGTTCATACTTACCCTCCTTGAAGTTATAAAAAGTTGTGTCCCTACTATTCCGCTATTTGCAAAGTTATTTTTGTTTAACTGTATCTCATCGTCTATCATGTTTACAACGACCCCAGAGACTCTACGTTTTATGCTCCTAATGAGCAAAAGGATAGAGTTTCCAATAGGCCTTGATCAGGCGCCATCTATGGACCAACCCTTCCGGTTCAAAAATTAAAAAGAGGATCAGGATCAAACCAAAGACACCTTCTTTCAGGCCTAATAAATAAGTACTTATATCAGGGAATACATTGCTAAGTGAACCAGAAATCCAGGAAAGGCCTTCAGGAAGAAGGGTTATGAATACAGCGCCCATGATACTACCCAGGACACTGCCCATACCACCGATAATGATCATGGCCAGGTAGCTTATGGATAGCCCAATGCCGAATTGTTCAGGGGTGATATACATGGAATAGGTGGCCCATAATCCTCCGGCCAGGCCGGCAAAGAAAGAACTTACTCCAAAGGCCATGAGTTTGTAGCCAAAGAGGTTAATGCCCATAATTTCTGCGGATAGATAAAAGTCACGAATGGCCACGAAGGCGCGGCCGGGTTTGGTGCGCAAAAGATTGGAAACTGCCAGGGTGGTAATAACCGCAAATAAAAAGAGCAGGTAGAACATGGAGATATCATTATCCAGGAAGAAACCAAATATTTGGGGTGAGTCAACTGCAAGACCGTTAGAACCGCCGGTTACCCCCTCCCAGTGCAAAAAGATATATTCCAGGATAATTTGAGCAGCCAGGGTAGCAATGGCCAGGTAAATGCCTTTTAAGCGCAAAGAGGGAATCCCAAAGATCATGCCAACAGCCGCTGTAATCAACCCAGCCATAGGCAGGGCCAGCCAAAAAGACAGGCCAAGTTGCATAAGGTAACCAGTCGCATATGCTCCCACTCCAATAAAGGCTCCATGTCCCAGTGATATCTGTCCGCAGCAACCTGTAAGAAGGTTTAAAGATACAGCACCGATAACTGCAATAAAAATTAGATTGAAAAGAGAAATAATATACGTGTCTAAAAGATATGGACAAAGACAGAGGGTTAGAAGGAATAAGCCAAGACAGATTTTTTGAAATTTACTGGGGAAAAGTTGAGCTTCCTGCTCGTAGGAAGTAAAAAATAATCCACATTTATTTGCTTTGCTCATTTATACTCGCTCCACTTCTTTGCTGCCAAAGAGACCATAGGGTTTGATCATCAGGATCAGAATTAAAATAATGAAAGAAGCTACTTCCTTGAAACCACCTAAATTTAAAAATTCTTTGGCCAGGCCATCACTGATGTTTTCCAGGACACCAATGATTAATCCTCCGAGAGCGGCGCCTAGAAGGCTGTCCAGCCCTCCAAGAATAACCGCGGGGAATACCTTTAATCCAAGGGTGCCCAGCTGGGAGTTTATGCCGTTAATATTGCCAAGAATAATTCCCCCGATAGAGGAGACTACGCAGGCGATACACCAGGATAGGGCAAAAATATTCTTTATGCCGATACCCATGGATTGCGCTGCCTGTTGATCAAAGGCCGTGGCCCGCATGGCAATACCCAGGGATGAAAACTTAAAAAACAGGGAAAAGATGGTAAATAGCAGTGCAGAAAGAACAAAGGCGGCAATGTATACCGGGGCTACAGGTAAGCCCATAATCATAATCGGTTCGTTGGGCAAAACTTGAGGGTAAACTCGGATTTGAGTTCCCCAGATGACCTGAACCAGGGCCTTCAGGACCGAGGACAGACCAACAGTGACCATAATTACGCTGATGATAGGCTCTCCGATAAGAGGCCTAAGGATAAGGCGCTCTACGCAAAGTCCCAGGATAACTGAGAAAGCCAAAGTGAGCAGAAAAGACCAGATAAACGGGATATGGGCCTGGACTGTAAGGGCAAAGCAGACATAGGCCCCGACCATGACCAGCTCACCCTGGGCAAAATTGACTACCTTGGTAGCTTTGTAGATAATTACAAAGCCAAGAGCGACCAGGGAGTAAATACTGCCTACGACCAAACCGTTAATAAATAGATGTAAATAATATTCCATGGTTGTAATTGGTTGGTTTGTGGTTAGTTATGGTTAGTTTATAGTTAGTTACGGTTAGTTAATGGTTAGTTGTCGCCTTTACCTTTACCCCTTAATCCTTTTCAACAGTTTTTAGTTTAATCCTTCCACTGATTTCTCTTTTGCGACCATCCTGATAAACTATTTCTGCCTTGAGCATAGTCTCCTCTAACGGGGAGTAGAGGGCATCGATAAGATCCTGGTACCTTTCATAGACAACTTTCCTCCTGATCTTCCGTGTCCGGGTTAGTTCTCCGTCATCGGCATCCAGTTCTTTAAAGAGTAGTGAGAAACGCTTGATCCTGGTTTTTTCGGGCAAGGTAGCGTTAATTTTTGTTATTTCATCATAAATCAAGTTGTACACTTCATCCTTGGCAGATAAATCCTGATAAGTGGTATAGGTAATCAATTTCGACTCTGCCCAGCGGCCAACTATGGGCATGTCTATGCAAATGATAGCCACAACAGACTCTTTCCCTTCGCCAATGACCATGGCTTCTTTGATGTAAGGGGAGAACTTGAGTTTGTTTTCCAAAAATTGTGGGGAAAATTTGGTTCCGTCTTTCAAGTGCATAACATCTTTTAAACGATCAATAACAACTAATTGACCGTTTTCCTTAAAGTACCCTGCGTCTCCTGAGCGCAGCCAGCCATTTTCCAGGGTCTCTTCCGTGGCTTCGGGATTTTTATAATAACCTTTAAATACGGCTGGACTTTTGGATAAGATTTCTCCCTTTTCAGATATTTTTATCTCTGTTTCCGGGATGGGTTCGCCTACAGTATCAAAATCAATATGCCCATCTTTGTGGATACAGGAGATACCGGAGATTTCAGTCTGCCCGTAAATCTGTTTCAAGTTTACACCCATGGCATGGAAGAAGCGGAAAGTGTCCGGACCTAGGGCGGCACCACCTGTGGATGCCGATCTTATTCGGGAGAAGCCGAGTCTGTCCCTTAAAGCCCTGAATAGGCCAAGGTCAGCCAGTTTATAGAGGAATTTTAGATAAAGTGACGGCTTTTGCCCTGAAAACATGCAATCAGCATATTTATAGCCGATGGGCAGGAATAGATTGTATAAAAACCTTTTTAACGGGGTCGTTTCCATTATTTTTACCTGAACCGATGCAGCCAGGTTTTCCCAGACCCTGGGTGGGGAAAAGATAAGATGCGGGCCGATTTCACGGATGTTTTCCTGCACAGTGTCCGGCTCTTCCGGAAAATTTACACAAAATCCAAAGAGCAGGGCTGAGGCAGTAGCCATCATCTGTTCGCCCATCCAGGCAAGCGGCAAAAAGGAGACAAACTCGTCGCTGGCGTACTTGGGATCAACCTGTCCAAGATTCCAGGCCATGGACAACAGGTTCTTATGGCTGAGCATGGCCAGCTTGGGACGGCCAGTGGTTCCTGATGTAGTGGCAATCAGACAGGTATCATCAGGCGATATCTCTGACACCCACTCGGAAAATGAATTGGCCTCGTCCTGGCCCATTTTTTGGATTTGGCTAAACTCCATCAGGCCTGGTTCACGGTAAGAGGAAAGCCCTTTAGGATCGTGATAAACAATATATTTTAAATGGGGTAGTTTCTCACGGATAGACAGTATCTTATCTACTTGTTCCTGGTCTTCGGCAACTACGATTTTGGCCTCAGAGAGTTCAAAAATATAGCAAATTTCATCAGCCGGCGCATCCTGATAAAGGCCCAAGGCGATCCCGCCTAGGCCCTGAATGGCCAGTTGCGCCCACAACCACTCAGGCCGGTTGTCTCCTATAAGAATCAGGATGTCATCCCGGCCAAGCCCCAGTTTTTTCAGCCCGGCGGCAAATGTGGCTGTATGGTTTAGATATTCTTGCCAGGAAAAGCTTTGCCAGATACCTAAATCTTTTTCCCGCAAGGCAATGCGCTGTCCGTATAGACCTGCATTTTTAACCAGCAAAGCAGGTAAAGTGGTATTATAAGCGGCTTTATTGGAGTTAGTGTTTGGTTTGTCTGTCTCGCTCATACTTGTTGAGTTCATTGAGTTTAGAGTCCTTTTCAAAACTATATTACCGCCCAAGATACAGGCTGTCTTGTTCACCGAGATATGCAGCAATAACTTTTGGATCGGACTGTATTTCACTGGGTGTGCCAACAGCCAAAACTTGTCCAAAATCCAAGACCACAATAGAATGAGATATGTCCATGACCACGCCCATGTCGTGTTCAACCAACAAAATGCTCACTCCCCATTCTTCATTGATGTCCAGGATATATCTGGCCATATCTTCAGTTTCTTCCAGGTTCATCCCGGCCATGGGCTCATCCAGTAAAAGAAGCTTAGGCTCTGCAGCCAAAGCTCGACCCAATTCAACTCTTTTCTGGACACCGTAAGGAAGCCGGCCGGCAACCTGGTGCCTGTAAGGGGAGAGATTTAAGAAGTCGATTATTTCCTCTACTCGATGACGGTGCTTGCTTTCCTGTTTCCTCGCCCGTCCCCAATAAAACAGGGAGGGAAGGAGGCCATAGCCCAAATGGAGGTGACGACCCACCATAAGGTTTTCCAGCACGGTCAGGCCCTTGAAAAGGGCAATGTTCTGAAAAGTGCGGGCCAGGCCAAGCCCGGTACGTTTATGAGCAGGAAGGTTTAAAATATTCTGGCCGTTTAACTTAATAGCCCCCCGGTCAGGGTGATAACGACCACTGATGCAGTTAAGCATACTGGTTTTACCTGCTCCATTGGGACCGATCAGGGAAACGATTTGCCCCTGTTCGATTTTGAAGCTGACACTTACTAACGCAGCCAGACCACGAAAGGTTAATGTAACTTTATCTACCTCTAAAAGGGACATTATTCCCATTCTCCAGCAAAGTCTTCAGGTGTAACAAGACGATAATTACGCTTTTTTAAGGCATTTTCTATAGCTGTAGGATCATCAGTTTTTACCCGGAAAACCACCAGTCTGCGTTTTCCATGGAAAAAGGTTCCTGTGGAAATTATATTAATGCCCATACTGGCAATAATTGTGGATACTTCTGCTATAACGCCTGTCCTGTCTTCAACCTCAAAAGCGATTCTCGTCCCGCCTTGTTCCAGGCCCATCTCGTCAACAAGTACTTTGAGCATGACAGAACGATTGATATAACCCAATAACTTGTTTTTTTTGTTGACCACAGCCAGGCCAGGAAGATTTTTTTTGTACATTAAGTTGGCGGCTACTTCAATTTCTGTTTCCGGGCCAACTGTTTCCAGGTCAGTACGGATAATTTTTTCTACGGTCAGCTTGGTAAGGAGGAAATTCATCTCGTGTTTGTCCAAAGAGGTAGCAAGAGATGGTAAAGCAGCGCGCGCATCCTCTTTGCGGATATAGCCAATTAGTTTATCTTTTTGCGTGACCAGGAGCATCCAGAGCTTGTTCTCCTCCATAATTTTGTCCGCATCCAGAACAAGGTCGTCAGGACTCACTGTGGGCACATTTGTGATCATCCTAAGCCCTACATACATTTTTTATCCCTCCCTGCTGCGAGTGCAAAGAAAAAAAGCAAGTTTCTTGAGAAAAAACGCTTTCTGCATCCGCAATTTTTTCTTAACTATGTATATTTATTAAGTTTTGTTCAAAACTTTAATTATAATTTGTGTTAATGGCAATATTGGGAACGTAAACGGCAATGAAGACGGCTTTTTATGCTAAGTGATGCAAAAATGTAAAGTTTATTTGAGAAAAATTTTATCCGATTAACAATATTGAAAAAAATAGACTCATCTGCCAGCCTCAGGTCAAGATCCCTGTTCAAAGAAGTTTCATTTGGAGTTAAGAGGGAACTATACTTCAAGATATTAACATGGTAAGTACTGGTGAAGTTCATGATTTTTAGCTTTCTTCGATTTGACTTGGTTATAGAGAAGAAAAGGGAAGGCTCTCTCGAAAACTAATGTTTATTCTTTTTAAGTTTCAAGTGGGCACTATTGCTGATTTTCTTGACTATTAAACTCAATGGTTGCACAGGGGCATGGGATATATTATTCATAAAAGAGTCTGTGGCTAAAACTTATCCTGCGGGCAACTTTTCATAATTTTTTAATCCTGGTCCAAATATTTTGGACTTGTTCACAAGGCTCGCTTGCGGGCGATGTTGAATGATTAATGGACAATGTTGAATTATTTTAATGGGTTAAATTGATTAAAATTTTGTCAAAGCAGCCATTTTTAAGTTTTTGCGGGGAAATTCTAGTAAGATGAGCAAAAAAAAATTTATTCTTGCGGCAATAATTTTGCTTTGTCTAGGAGCAGTTTTTTTTCTTGTTTATTATAATCAGTTCAGAGACATAAACACCTCGAAAAAGGAAGTTGAGGCTACTCACGCTGTACGATATCAAATAAGCAGGAATGAGACCTATACTCCCCAAACCGAGCCAGAGGCCAAGACGGATGGTGTGCCCGTTGTTGGGAAGAACATAAACAATGAAACCGAAAAAGCAGCTCTTTCTGATTTTGGTAAAGTTGAGCATAGTGTAAAATCTGCTACAGTGAAGATAGAGGATAAAGTTTTAACATCAAAGTTTATAAAGGATCTGGCCGAAGTTATTTTTGAACATTATATACCTCAGGAAAAGAGGCTAACTCTTACTTTTAAACAGATAAATATGCGCTATGGCCTTTATTTTTACGGTCTAAATTATACTCAAAATGACATTTTACAGATTAGAAAAGAAATCTTTGGTCATCTTTTACGTCCATTTATAATCTCTAGGTTATCTCCTACTGTAACTAACAATTTGACAAAAGAAATTATTTATATTGCTTTAAACAGGCCAAAAGAGTTCAGGCAGGGTAGGAAAGAGTATTCTCGGCTTTTAACTAAGGACGAGATAGCTGGGCTTTTAACTTCGTTAGCTCGAAAGGTTAGAAATATAAGCAGTATCTTTGTTGCTTATGCTCAAAATAAAGAAATTGGCCAGCTTATTCAGGAGTATTTTGAGGCTGAAGAATTTTTAAAAAGAGCCTATTTTAACTATTGGAAGTTAAAAGACAAAGAACATGAACGCATACAGAGTTTGGGGCGAGAAATTAAACAGGGTATAGTTGGCCGCGAGAAAATAAGAGAACAGATAAGATTGTTATTAGCTTCTTCTGGTGCTCAGAGAGGAAGCAGTGAGCAGCTTTATATTACCAAATGGATTTATCGCCGCGTGAATAATGACAAAATATCCTTGGATGTTATAAATGCCCTGGGCCAGGCCGGGTTTGCCTGGGCCGATGTACTGGAGCAGGAAGCCCGGAAGCTGCAAGAGGGCTAATCTGCCTTTTGCCTGTTGATTTTGCCTTTGACCGAAAGCTTTTTTAAAGATTTAATGATTTTTATTAACACCTGTTAGGTTGAAAGAGTTTGAGTTTTGAGTTTGGGGTAATGTCAAATTTTCTCCAGACTTTAGACATAAAACTTAAAACTATAAACTTATTAAAATGGGGAGGAGGTTATGCAATATCCGACCTGGGAAGATCTGGAACTGGGCGCGGCCATTACCACCCCTGGTAATGCTTCTAATCTAAAAACTGGTGATTGGCGTTCAAGTGTCCCGGTTTTGGATGAAGATAAATGTGTAAAGTGTGGGCTTTGTGCGGTTTATTGCCCGGAATTTTGCGTTGCAGAGGATGAGCAGGGATTTTACCGGCCTGATTTGTATTATTGTAAAGGATGTGGCATTTGCGTTACTGAATGTCCAAAAGGAGCAATTGAAATGCAAAGGGAGGGCGAGTAATGGGAAAGCGGATAGGTACAGAAGTATCACTGGCCGTTGCTGAGGCGGTAAAAATGGCTAAAGTGGATGTGGTTTCAGCTTATCCCATCACTCCTCAGACTCATATTGTGGAAGAGTTGTCCCAGATAGTGGCAGATGGCCATCTGGATGCGGCTTTTATTCCGGTGGAGTCTGAACATTCAGCCATAAGCGCTGCAGTAGGGGCGGCAGCTACAGGTGCCAGGGTTTATACAGCAACATCTTCTCAAGGACTGGCCTTGATGCACGAGATTTTATTTATTGCCTCTAGTTTGCGTCTGCCCATGGTCATGACCGTGGCTAATAGAGCCCTTTCCGGACCTATTTCTATCTGGAACGATCATGCTGACATCATGGCTGAGCGGGACATTGGCTGGGTCCAACTTTTTGTAGAAAATGGACAGGAAGCCTTGGATTTGACCATAGCGGCTTTTAAGATAGCTGAAGATAAGCGAGTGCTTTTGCCGGTATGTGTGAACATGGATGGGTTTATTTTGACCCATATGATAGAGCCGGTGGAACTCCCTGACCAGGAATTAGTTGACAAGTTTTTACCTGCTTTTGAGCCTGCATTAAAATTGGATCCACAAAATCCCGTAACCATGGGGCCGGTTGGTGTTCCGGAGATTTATACTGAGGCTAAGAAGCAGTGGGAGCAGGCCTTGATAAACTCCAAGCCCGTCGTAGAGGAAGTTTTAAACGAGTGGGCCGACATTTTCGGACGTAAGTATAACCTGATTGAAAAAAATGGACCTGAACAAGCGGAGACAGTATTTGTGACCATGGGCTCTTTGGGAGAGACATTGATGTCCGCGGTGGAGGAATTAAACGAGCAAGGTGAAAACGTTGGCCAGGTGCGCATCCGCTTGTGGCGTCCTTTTCCCAAAGAAGAATTCAAACAGGCAATCCAAGGTGTTAAAAGACTCATTGTTATTGATCGGGCACTTAGCCCTGGAGCTGTTAATGGACCGGTGGCTTCAGAGATCAAGACCCTTCTTTATGAGTTAGATGATAAGCCAGAGGTTGTTAATATTATTGCTGGTCTTGGAGGAAGGGATGTAACAAGAAGCGACTTTAAAGCCATGCTGGATAAGGTCCAAAAAGGCGAGCTCAAGGACGATTATACTATCTGGGGGGTGCGCAGTCATGCTAAATAAAGAAGAGATAAAGTTCGAAAAGATTACGGCCAAAAATTTGCCCAAGGAAACTTTGATCAGTCCTGGTCACAGGGCATGTCAGGGTTGCGGTGAGATATTGGCTATGGGCATGGTTATGAAAGCAGCCGGTCCAAATACCATTGTAGCAAATGCCACCGGTTGTATGGAAATAGTAACTTCTCCCTATCCAGAAACTGCCTGGCGTGTACCTTGGCTCCATGTGGCCTTTGAAAATGCTGGTGCAGTAGCTTCTGGTATCGAGGCTGCTGTGCAGGTTTTACATAGAAAGAATAAACTTAAAGAAAAACCCAACATTATTGCCTTTGCCGGAGACGGGGCCACCGCAGATATTGGTCTGCAATCATTGTCCGGTGCTTTGGAGCGGGGTCATAATTTTCTTTATGTCTGTCTGGATAATGAGGCCTACATGAATACTGGTATTCAGAGGTCCAGTTCAACACCGTATGGCGCCATGACCACGACTTCTCCTCCCGGGCTAAAAAGTAAGGGACAATATACCTGGAAAAAAAATGTAGCCATGATCGCAGCGGCACATAATATTCCATATGTGGCTACTGCTTCACCTGCATATTATCTGGATTTGATGAACAAGGTACGCAAGGCATTGGCTGTGGATGGCCCGGCTTATATCCAGATTTATTCACCTTGCCCAACTGGTTGGCGAAGTAAGCCGGAGCAGAGTATCACCCTGGCAAAACTGGCAGTGCAAACCGGGGCTTTCCCTCTGTATGAAGTGGAAAACGGACGGTTTAAAATTACTCAGAAAACAAAAGAGTTGAAACCAATTAAAGAGTATTTGCAGCTTCAGCGTCGGTTCAGGCATTTAGCCGATGATGATATTGCTTATATTCAAGAAAGGGTTCAGGATGAGTTTGAACGGTTAAAGGCTCTAGCCGGTCTGGATGCTTAAAAAATCCCGCCTTTGGGCGGGATTTTTTTATCTCTCTTCCCCGTGCGCATCCTCACTCTCCCTGCTCAGCTACTCAACTACTCAACCCGAGTGCAGCCATCGGATGCACCTCCGTCCCTCTTATCCCGGATAGGCGGGCTTTTTTTTGAAGTAAGCAAAAAGACTCTGGACAATTACAGCCATTGGGCGACCAAAATAGAAATCAAGTTCCCGGTCAGATATCCTCGCTTTTTCCTTAAGGGTCAGGCGGAAACTAGTGTCATAGGCCAGGGTTTCATTTATTTTTTGCAAGGTATCTTTTTGGTTCTCCTGGCTGATATCTTTAATAAGAAGTGCAGCGTCAGTCACAGAACATTTTTTTTCGTATTCCAGAATCAAGTCAGCCATGGCAGAACCCTGTTTAATGAGCATGGAGCGGTTTAATCTCTCAAAGTCATAGATCTTTTCAAGTTCCTTGGTATCCCAGCACTTGAGCACACGGCACTGTAGGGGGCGATACGCGTAAATAGTGCAGCTTTTGCGTGAGGGTTGAAAAAAGATACAGGTGTTATCTTTGGAAGAAACAGACCTTAGCTTGATCAGTTCCTGGTCTAAGAGAATGATTTTGTTTTGGACATTGTCCCACATGGGCTCGCCCTGGCGAAAAAGGACAAGGTCGGATTTTTTTATTTTTTGGCTACTGACAAGCTCCAGGTCTTCCAGATGAAGGCTGGGGCCACCTTTTAAGCAACAGGTTCCACATCTTTTACAGGAGTCTTGATAGGTCATAATGTCAGATACTTCTGCAATCTCCCTGAGTAACGGAGGACTGCAGGGAATTTTGGTTTTTGCCGCGTCCTTGGCGAGATTGTAATGGAGTCAGCTATTCAAAACTAAACCCTTTCTTGAAAAGTCTCAAGCAAGCATCAACTATACTAGCCTCATAGATGATGCCCCTATTCTGCGTGATTTCCTCCAGGGCCTTATCTATACCGAGCGCTGGCCGGTATGGCCGGTGGGATGCCATGGCCTCGATTACATCTGCCACGGCTATAATTTTTGCTTCCAGGAGAATATTTTCGCCGGTCAGTCCTGAAGGGTATCCGGAACCATCCAATCTTTCATGGTGTTGAAGCACGATTTTGGCAAGCGGCCATGGAAACTCTATGTTTTTCAGTATGTCATATCCGACCTGAGAGTGCGTTTTTATCATATTAAATTCGATTTCGGTTATTCGACCCGGTTTGCTGAGAATTTCAGCCGGTACATATATCTTGCCTATATCATGAACAATTGCGGCCATGTAAACAGCCTCAATCTGATCTTCTGGAAGGTCCATGTCTTCGGCTATGGATCGGGCAAGCTTGGCCACCCGCCACTGATGGCCGGCAGTGTACGGGTCCCTAGTTTCAGCAGTCAATGCCATGGCTTGAATGGTTCCCTCCATGGCTTTTTGCAACTTATCCAAGCTCTGCTCGAGCTTTGCTTCGGTGCGCTTGCGTTCTGTGATGTCCCTCGCGATTGCCAGTAAACTGGTTACCCCATCTTCATGTAGTGTGCTAACATTATTATCCAAATAAACCGTTTCTCCGGACTTGGCCTGACCTCGAAATTCGTAGTTTTGGGGAACATCTTCGTCGAGCAGTGTTTTTCTGAAATATTCTGTAACCATATCTAAATCATCAGGATGGACTAGTTTGCTAAAGTGCAATTTTTTCGCTTCATCAACGGAGTAGCCTGACATTTCACAGAATTTGGGGTTGACATAATTTATATAACCTGAATCATTTAAAACTACTACGGCGTCATTGGCATTGTCGAGCAAATTTCGATATTTTTTTTCCGATTCTTTTAAGACTCTATTTACTTCTTCCAGCTCCAGCATTTTGTCTTCCAGCTTCTTGATTAGGCGCTCATTATATAGTTTTAAATAGACAGTCTCATCTTCAACAGGGGGCATGACCGGGGCCTGAGCTTCTATCTCTCGATTTTTGATAACATCCTTTATGATTTCAATAAAGACATTAGGTTCTGTAGGTTTGACGATGTATCGTTCCGCTCCCAGGCTCAAGGCAAATTCTTTATCGTTGGGGTCGGTATAGGTGGCAGAGTAAAAGATAAATGGGATTTTTTTTAGTCTCTGGTCCTTTTTTATCTCGCGGCAGAGCTGAAATCCATCCATCCTGGGCATCAGGACGTCGGAAATGATCATATCAAAATCACCCTTCGAGATTTTTTCCAGAGCTTCAAGGCCATCAGAGGCTGGTTCCACTTCGTACCCATATCCTTGCAGCAAGGATTCTAACATGTAGATGTTTTCTTTACTATCGTCGGCAATTAAGATTTTCACCACATTCTCCTGATTTTTATTCAAGAATAAAATTTTTACAGATTTTGGCAAAGATTAATCAAGCCAACTTTAAAATATAACTTTTTTGCAAGCTTATCCCCTTTGGGGGAGGCATTTCATCAAATAACAATTTTTCAATTTCAGACACGATTGT
>NZ_CEYAEZ010000052.1:0-19021 GCF_982781345.1 Desulfovulcanus sp. | reverse complement strand
TAACACATTGAAATATTAGATTATTTACTCAACAACACTGGAAACTTGGGTTAAAACGCCATAATATGCACAGACTATCAGAACTTATTCCACAGGAAGAAAATTCTTCCAGGCAGCCTAAAAGCTTTAAAGGTTATGAGCCTGGCTTTGTTCATGTTGATGTCAAATATTTGCCTAAAATGCCCGATGAGAGGCACCATAAATATCTCTTTGTGGCCATTGATTGGGCTACAAGATGGGTCTATCTGGAAATTAGAGCCTCCAAAACTGAGTATAATGCTTCTGCTTTTCTGGAAAACCTTATCAAAAAAGCTCCATTTAAAATCACCAAAATTCTAACCGATAACGGCTCTGAATTTACAGATCGCTTTCAAAGGCCAGACAAAAAGCCGTCAGGGAACCACCTCTTTGATAAAACCTGTTCTGAAAACAATATTGAACATCGCCTTATTAAGCCATATAGTCCTCATACTAACGGCATGGTGGAACGATTCAACGGTCGTATATCTGAAGTTATTAAGCAAACTAGGTTTGCTTCCAGCAGCGAATTAAAACAGGCACTGATTCGCTATCTTCGCTTGTATAACCATCACATCCCACAACGATCGTTAGGTTATCTTGCACCTGTTCAGGCCTTGAAAAAATTGGCAATACTCGCACCCACATCTCTTTACTAAATCGGTTTACAATGAAGCGAAACCTGACAAATAAAGAAGAGAATTTTAAGTTTATAAGAATGCTTATTATATCAAATTAAAGGTATTCACTTGATGGTCATTTTTTTTATAGATAATCTTAAGGGTGGTGGAGCTGAAAAAGCAGTCAAAATTGTGTCAGAGTGTTTAAAAAAAAGAGGTTATAATGTTGCACTGATTCTACTTGAAAATCAGATAGATTATGTCCCTCCTAAAGATGTGCCCCTTTATTATCTTACAGAAAAAATTTCCAAATTTAACTTTATGTTTTTGTATCCTAAATTTGTTAAATTGTTAAAAAGATTAAAACCTGACATACTTTTTGCTGTAAATAGCAAATCTCATGTCTTGTCTCTTTTTGCGAAGAGATATATAAGGAGATTGATTATAAATATACAGGTAGATTTAAAGTCCCATTATAACGATAGAAAATATATCTATAAGTTGCTGCTTTATCTTTATAGGTATGCTGACGATTTTGTTTTTTTGTCGCAAGGCATTTACGAGAGTTTAAAAACTGACTTGTTAGATAAAAGATATAAAATTATCCCAAATCCAGTAGATTTTGATGAGATAGAGAGGCTAAAATTCGATGATTTAAAAAAGCATAAGCAGATATTTAGTAAATTTACAATTGTAAATATTGGAAGATTGACAGAACAAAAAGGACAATGGATACTTTTGAAAGCATTTAGTAGAATTAAATCTAATTGTAATTTAGTAATTTTAGGGGCTGGAGAAAATGAAAATGAATTAAAAAGGATAGCAAAAGAGTTGAATATTGCTCACCAAGTTTATTTTTTAGGTTTTCAAAAAAATCCATTTAAGTTTTTATACCATTCTGATATATTTATATTGTCCAGTCTCTGGGAAGGATTTGGAAATGTAATTATAGAAGCAATGGCTTGTGAGTTGCCAATTATTTCGACTGATTGTCCCAGCGGACCCAGAGAGATTTTAGCCTCACATACTGATATAAATTTACAGTTAAAAGATGAAATAGAGTTTGCCAAGTTTGGAATATTGACTCCGGTGGGTAATATAGATTTGCTTGCGAGAGCAATGCAGATGCTGATTGAAAATAAAGAGTTGAGAGATAGATATCGAGAGCTGGCTTTAACCAGGGCAAAAGATTTTGATAAAGATATTATTGTGCAGCAATATATTGAGTTGATGAGCTGACAGTCAATTATGTGTGGCATATTAGGATTTTTGGACGTAACAAGAGCGCATAATAAACCCTGGATGGTTGAAGCTGCGCAGAAAATGGCTGATGCCTTGGTACATCGGGGGCCTGATAGCGGGGACATTTGGGTGGATAAGGTGTCAGGTATTGCCTTGGGCCATAGGCGGCTAGCCATTCTTGATCTGAGTGCAACTGGTCAGCAGCCAATGTTCTCCTCTGGCCGCAGATACATAATTGTTTTTAATGGGGAGATATATAATTTTCAGCAGTTACGGCAGGAATTGGCTGGAAGGAATATTGAATGGCGCGGGAACTCAGATACTGAAGTTATGCTGGCTGCTTTTGAGGTTTTAGGAGTTGAGAAGGCAATAAAAAAATTTATTGGGATGTTTGCCTTTGCCCTTTGGGATAGGCAAAAGCGTTGTCTGTATCTAGTGCGTGACCGTTTAGGCATCAAGCCTCTTTATTATGGCTGGGCTGGCAAAACTTTTTTGTTCGCCTCGGAGCTTAAGGCTCTGCGGGCATACCCAGGGTGGCAGGGCGAGATAGATAGGGATGCGTTGACTCTTTTCCTGCGGCACAATTATATACCTGCGCCTTATTCTATTTATAAAGGCATTTTCAAGCTCTTGCCTGGTACTATACTTACTATCCATCTAGATAACGTCCCCGGAGCTTTGCCAGAGCCTGATGTATACTGGTCGGCCAAAGAAGTTGCGGAAGAAGGAGTTCGCAAACAATTTGCATTAAGTGAAGAGGACTTAGTCGAGCAGTTGGATTTATTGCTTAAAGACGCCATTGGTTTGCGCATGATTGCCGATGTACCTCTGGGCGCTTTTTTATCCGGTGGAATTGATTCCTCAACAGTTGTCGCTTTAATGCAGACCCAGTCACATAAGCCTGTTAAGACTTTTACTATTGGTTTTGAAGAGAAAGGGTATAATGAGGCTGTTCAGGCAAAGGCTGTAGCTGAGTACATTAAGACAGACCATACTGAGCTTTATGTTACGCCAAAGCAGGCAATGGCAGTAATTCCAAAGCTACCCACTCTCTATGATGAACCTTTTGCTGATTCTTCCCAGATACCAACTTATCTGGTTTCTCAGCTTACCCGGCAGCATGTGACAGTAAGTCTTTCAGGCGATGGAGGAGATGAACTCTTTGGTGGGTATAATCGTTATTTCTGGGGACGAAGTATCTGGCAAAAGATTGGATGGGTTCCCGGTGGATTAAGAAATTTATTGTCTGGAGGCTTGACCCTCTTATCGCCTCAGGCCTGGGACAATTTGTTTATGAAACTTGAACCTATACTTCCTGGGAAAGTTGGACAACGCTTGCCAGGAGATAAGCTCCATAAACTGGCCGAGATTTTGGCGGTGGAGAATCCTGAGGCCATGTATCGCGGGCTGGTCTCTCATTGGAAGAAACCAGCCACAATAGTTTCTGGCGCTGTTGAACCGTTAACAGTACTGACTGATTCAAAACGTTGGGCGAACTTACCTGATTTTACTCTGCGAATGATGTTTTTGGACTTGGTCAGTTATTTGCCTGACGATATACTGGTCAAGGTTGACCGGGCCAGCATGGGGGTGAGTCTTGAAGCTCGAGTGCCTTTTTTGGATCATCGGGTTGTAGAATTTGCGTGGCGGGTGCCTCTTTCCTTGAAGGTCAAAAACGGCCAGGGGAAGTGGATATTAAGACGCGTATTATATAAATATTTGCCTAAAGAGTTGGTTGAGCGTCCCAAAATGGGATTTGGGGTGCCACTAGCTGATTGGTTGCGTGGGCCACTGCGTGATTGGGCGGAAAGCTTGTTAAATGAGGCGCGGCTGAAGCAGGAAGGCTTTTTTAATCCAGCACCAATTCGCCAGAAGTGGCATGAACATCTGTCAGGAAAACGTAATTGGCAGTATTATCTTTGGGATATCCTGATGTTTCAGGCCTGGTTGGAGCGCTGGGGGTAGTATTGGCAAAAAAGACAAAAATTTTATTTTTGGTTACAGAAGATTGGTATTTTTGGTCGCATCGTTTGCCCATCGCCAGAGCTGCCCGAGATATGGGCAAGGACGTTGTTGTAGCTACCAGGTTGCAGAAACATGCCAATCTTATTCGTGAGGAAGGTTTTCGACCAATATCCCTTTCCTGGAAAAGAAAATCTATTCATCCTGCCCGAGAATTGTTTTCATTCTATGAGATATTAAAAATATATAGGCAAGAGAAACCAGACATTGTCCACCATGTTGCGCTAAAACCAGTAATTTATGGTACTCTTGCAGCGATATTTGCAGGCATTCCAGCTGTAATCAATGCGCTGGCTGGCATGGGATTTATTTTTGTTTCCCAGCGTATAAAGGCTAGACTGGTTCGTCCTTTTTTGCTTTTTTTATTTCGTTTTCTTTTACAGCGTAAAAATACTTGGCTGATTGTACAAAATCCAGACGACAGAGAACTTTTTTTGAGCCGTGATATTTGTTCTAGAGATAGAATTATCCTCATACCTGGATCTGGAGTAGACACTGCGAAATTTCAACCTGTTCCTGAACCACGGAATGGTGTGCCTGTCATTGTCATGGTCTCCAGGATGCTTTGGGATAAGGGGGTTGGTGAGGTGGTGGAAGCAGCCAAAATTTTAAAGGATAAGGGCTATAAATTTGAGGTATGGCTGGTGGGCTCTCCTGATCCCGAAAATCCAGCATCCATTTTAGAAAAACAGCTATTGGATTGGCACGACAGTGGTTTGGTAAAATATCTGGGGTACCAGGAGGACGTGAGCCATATCTGGAGGCAAGCGCATATAGGTGTGTTACCCTCTTATAGAGAGGGGTTGCCAAAATCTCTTCTTGAGGGAGCAGCGAGTGGGCGTCCTCTTGTGACTACTGATACCCCTGGTTGCCGTGAGGTAGTTCGAGATGGCGAAAATGGTTTTCTGGTTCCTGTAAGGGATGCCAGTGCGTTGGCGGATGCCTTGGCCAAGCTTCTTGAAGACAGAGCGCTTAGGCACAAAATGGGAGAAAAGGGGAGAAGAATAGTTGAGAAAGAATTCTCCGAACAAATTGTAGTTGAGCAGACAATAAACCTTTATCAGAGGATATTAGAAAAAAAGTATCTTAATATAAGGAAAGAATGTCCAAGGTTTTAGTCACTGGAGCGGCAGGATATATTGGCCAGCATCTTTGTCAGAGATTGCGTGCCTGTGGCAAACACATTCTAGCTTTGACTCGTGATCAGGTTACAGGCCCATGGGATGAAAATTTTGTGGCAGATATTGGTAAAGATTCAATTCCTGCCAAAAGCTTGACTGGTGTTGATACGATATTTCATTTAGCTGGCAAGGCCCATGCATTTTTCGAGCGCAAGGGAGAGGAAAAGGAATATGAGAAGATAAATGTGCAGGGGACCAGAAGTTTACTTGAAGCAGCAAGAAAAGCAGGCGTCAGCCGATTTATTTTTTTTAGTAGCGTCAAGGCCATGGGTGAGGGCGGACTGCAATGTCTGGATGAAACTTCGTCATGTCATCCGCAAACATCGTACGGAAGAACAAAGTTGGTTGCAGAAAATTTTGTTCTTCATGGTGGATATGTGCCTCATCCGGTTGTCTTGCGCTTGAGCATGGTTTACGGACCACGAGCAAAAGGAAATTTGTCACAAATGATTAAATTCATAAAAAAGGGGATTTTTCCTCCCTTGCCTGAGATAGAGAATAAACGCTCCATGGTCCATGTGGAGGATGTAGTACAGGCTGCGATACTGGCTGCTGAGAAGCCAGAGGCCCGGTCACAGCTTTACCTTGTAACGGATGGTAATGTTTATAGCACAAGGCAAATATATCTTTGGATAAGACAGATTTTGGGAAAAGGAGAACCTGTTTTCGCTGTGCCCTGGTTTGTTTGGCAGTTTGGTGCAAAGGCCGGTGATTTACTTGGTGGCCTCAGAGGCAGAAGATTTATTTTTGACTCACAAACTCTGGATAAACTTTTTGGTTCTGCGTGGTATAGTTCGGCCAAGATAAAAAAAGAGCTTGGCTTTAAGCCTAGATGGGATTTGCAGTCTGCTATGCCGGAAATAATATATGCGTGAGTTGTAACGATGTCGTTATTTATATCCCTGTTCATGTCTTTTTTAATGGGCAGCCTGGGGGCATTTTGTGTATCTCGCCTGGGCTTCAAATTTGGACTTTGTGATAGACCCACTGAGAGAAGTTCTCACCTGGTTCCTACGCCTAAAGGTGGGGGGATTGGCATAGCAGGGGCTTTTCTTTTTTTATCGCTTTCTTTGAATATCCCGATATTTTTATGGGGGCCGGCGATTTTGCTCTCCTTCCTAAGCCTGGTTGGTGATAAGTGTGAAATATCGCCGCTAATCCGCCTTGTTTTCCAATTTGCAGCAGCCTTAATAGTTCTTGTCAGCTTTTTTTTATCCTCTGCCCAAGCCTTTTTGCATCAGTTGGCTACAACATTTTTCAATATCCCCACTTTGCT
Source organism: Desulfovulcanus sp. (assembly GCF_982781345.1). NCBI lineage: Bacteria > Pseudomonadati > Thermodesulfobacteriota > Desulfovibrionia > Desulfovibrionales > Desulfonauticaceae > Desulfovulcanus > Desulfovulcanus sp. Next base: position 12,662 of record NZ_CEYAEZ010000052.1, on the reverse strand, counting down.
TGTTTTTGCTTTTTTGGCGGTCTTTGTTGTCGGAACGGCCAATTTTTATAATTTTATGGATGGGATCAATGGCATTGCAGGTATCACTGGAGTTGTAGCCTTTGGTTTGCTTGGTGGATATGCTTATTTTATTGGTGCTGACAGGCATTTTGTGCAGCTCTCATGGGGTATTGCCTGTGCTTGTGCCGGTTTTCTTCCTTGGAACATACCTAAAGCAAAAGTTTTTATGGGAGATGTTGGCAGTATTTTGCTAGGTTTTGTTTTTGCAACTTTGCTGGTGGTCATATCGAAAGATGTCCATGATTTTTTTGTTGGCATGAGTTTTTTATTTCTTTTTTATGCTGATGAGCTCTTTACCATGTACGAAAGGATAAAAGACGGTGAGAAACTTACAAAACCGCATCGCAGACATTTATACCAAATTTTGGCCAATGAAGCTGGTATAGCTCATTGGAAGATATCTCTAGGATACGGTTTTTGTCAGTTATTTTGTGGCATCGTCATCTGGATAATGCGTGAAAGTAGTTTAATTGGTATCTCATCATTACTTTTTTTATTTTTTATTTTGTTTGGCCTGGTGAACAATAAGGTTAAATGTTTATTTTTGACGAGATAAAGAATAGGATGCTCCCCAGAACTTCTAATAAAAAGGTAGTAATTTTATGAAAAGGCTACAATTGCAAGGACGATACTCAGGTGAACAACCAGCCAATTTCATCAATAATATTTATATTTTTATTTTTTCTTTGCTAATTACCTATGCACTCTGTGTCTCTCTAAGACTTGTAGAATATCCGGCTTGGCAGACGCCTTATTTCCAAGTTGGCGGCGAAAAGCTTATGGCTACCCATGATGCTTATGCCTGGCTGGCTGGAGCTAAAGGAATAAATAGATATGCTGGTGCGCCATTGGCAGAACTTGTTGCCTCTATATCACATTGTACAGGAATAAGTCCGGGTAATGTAGGTTTTTGGCTACCAGCATTATTAGCTCCTTTGGTGATCGTGCCTATTGTCTTGTTAGGTTTGGCCTTTGGACAAAGCGAGGCAACTTTAGTCCCTGCAATTATGGCCGGTACGGGTATAGGTTTCTTATTGAGGACAAGATTGGGGTTCTTGGACACAGATGTGCTCACCTTGTTTTTCCCCCTGACTGTTGGATCTGGTTTGGTTGTCTGGCTTTCTGAAATGTGTCGGAGTACCTGGAAGTTCAAAGACCGCGAGAGCGAAGAAAAGGGGTTGTTTAAGTTTTTTTTTGTTGCTGTTCTAATTGGAATTTTGATAAAGATATATTTATGGTTTTATAGTTCGGGTAGTTCAATTGCACTCAGTTTACTGGGTATGGCTTTAATTTTATCCTTAGTGCTGGGATACATACAACTCAGGTTGCATATCCTTCTTGGCTTTTTAATATTGTATCTTGTTGCTTATGGTGGCTGGGTTACTTTTTTAGTGACTTTATGTTTTCTCTTGGCCGTAGTATGGAAGTCTGATTTCTTAAAGCAAAAAAGAGTTCTTGTAGTCTTGTTTATTATAGGTTCAGGGTTGTTATTCACCCATACCAATATCCTTGCTCAAATTGGTAGTGCCTTTTATAGTTTTTTAAAGTATACTAAAGTATTTCCATCAGAAATGCTTAATTCCACCTCTTTGCATTTGCCAACTGTTGTCCAAAGTGTCCGCGAAGCACAGAACGTCAATTGGACACAGCTCATTTCTCGCATTTCAGGCAACTGGATTCTGTTTGCTGGAGGGTTGGCAGGTCTAGTATATCTCGCCTGGAAAAGGCCGCTAATGTTAATTTTTTTGCCTCTTTTAGGCTTGGCTATAGCCAGTGTTAAGCTGGGTAATAGATTTACCATGTATGGAGGCGTAGTTATCGGGCTTGGCCTGGGCTTTGGTTTGAATTCATTTTTATTGTATTTTAAACAACCCTTATTTCGACGTATTTTGATCCATCTTGCTCTGGCCTTACTTGTCGGCTGGCCTTCTTTTTCCATAATGAAGAACCTAAGAGCTGCACCAGTTTTGCCGGCAATTTATGCCCAGACCTTTTTAGAGTTAAAGGGTAAGGCCGACTACAAGGCACAACTCTGGCAATGGTGGGATTATGGTTATGCAGGGCAATATTATGCAGAACGGGAAACTTTTGGGGATGGTGGCAGGCAGAGTGGACCCTGGCTTTATCCTCTGGCTAAAGTGCATATAACAAGTTCCCCTCTTCAAGCCAATCAGGTTATTAAGCTGGTGGCTACAACTTTGGACAGTCAAGATAAGAAATTAGTCTCCACTGATGGCATAAAGGCTGTATTGTATCAGGGCGATCCCATTAAATTTTTAAAAGATTTGGGTCCTCAAAAAGCAGAGAGTTTTATTTTTAGTTTGGCCCAAGAAGAGAAGAGTTGGCCTTCTGGTTTGCCTGAACAATATTTTATCGTTTCCTGGGAAAATTTACGTCTTGCTTACTGGATTAGTTATTTTGGTAATTGGAATCTGCTTACTGGAAAAACTGTTCCTGGGAAGATTAGGCGCTTAAATGGAGTTGTAAATTTTGATTTAAAAAATGGGGTAATTAAGTTTGGTCAACGGCTGATAAAAATCAGGGCCTTGGACGTTATTGATCAAGGAGGAACAAGACATTTCGAGTGGAGTAATACAAGGAACTTATATGCACTTATGAATCAATTTTCAAAAGAATTATATCTAATGGATAAAACTATATATAAGTCTATGATGGTGCAAATGCTAATTTCGGACCCTGGTCAATTTAAGCCATACTTTGAGTTGGTGATCGATCACTATCCTTGGTCTAGAGCATACATGGTGAAATAATGATTCCTAGAACTCAGCTAGCCAATCCTAAATTTTATCTTATGCTCTTTGCAGATGTTCTCTTATTTTGCCTTTCTCTTATTTTAGCCTATTTGTTTCGCTTTGATTTTTCCATTTCTCAAGAATTTTCTGCTCAGTTGTTCAAGATTCTGCCTATGACTTGTGGTGTAAAGTTGTTTTTTTTCTTTTTATTTGGTCTCTATCGAGGAATGTGGCGATATACCAGTGTAAGTGATTTTTGGCGTCTTTTGCAGGCGATTCTTTTCTCTCAGCTTACAATAATTGCTATTATAGCTTACTTATATCACTTTTATGGGTATCCTAGGTCTGTTTTTCTTTTAGACGGGTTGATTGCCTTTTTTCTTTCAGGAGGAATGCGCCTCTCTATTAGGCTTTTTTATAGTTCTCAAACCGGTTCTTTAAGCTGGACAAGGGCAATTTTTTTCCCGTTTGGGAGTGAAAAGCAAGGCAAGCCAGTGATTATTGTCGGAGCCGGAGATGCCGGCGAGAAGGTAGCCAGGGAAATTTTAGAGCATGGGCATAGTCTATATCATTTAATAGGCTTTGTTGATGACGATTATAGAAAAGTTGGTCGTTTGGTACATGGGCTACCAGTATTAGGGAAAGTTGAAGATTTGCCTCAGCTCATTCAGAAGCATATGGTTCAGGAGGTACTTATTGCCATTCCTTCCGCAAGCGGCAAACAGATGCGCAGAATTATCAGGTTATGTGACAAGGCTAAGATTAAGTTCAAGACTTTACCTGGTTTAAAAGACATTATCGATGGTAAGGTTAGTATTAAGGCGTTACGGGATGTTAGTTATGAAGATCTATTGGGGCGGCCGCAAGTTAAACTGGATTGTCAGGAAATAGAAGGTTATCTTAAAGACAAGGTTGTTTTAGTTACTGGTGCGGGTGGTTCTATCGGTTCTGAGCTCTGTCGGCAAATTGTCCGATTTGATCCTAAGTTGCTTGTTTTGGTTGATTCAGGTGAAGCCAATCTATATTCTATCCAGATGGAATTAGAGCATGTTATAGGTTTCACTAAATACCAAACAGTTTTGGCTCAGGTTCAGGATAAGAAACTCATGGAGCAGGTTTTTGGCAAGTACTCACCCCGGGTAGTATTTCACGCTGCAGCCTATAAACACGTGCCAATGCTTGAGATAAGCCCCTGGCAGGCAGTATATAACAACATTTTAGGAACTCAAACTATCATGGAGGTAGCAGTAAGACATAAGGCCGAGCGTTTTGTCTTGGTGTCTACAGATAAGGCTGTCCGGCCAACGAATGTAATGGGGGCAAGTAAGCGGGTAACAGAGCTTTTAATGCCTACCTTTAATGGTGCCAGTACCAGATTTATGGCTGTTCGTTTTGGAAATGTTGTGGGGTCGTCTGGTTCGGTAATCCCCTTATTTCGGCGCCAAATAGAAAAGGGAGGTCCGGTAACTGTTACGCACCCCGAAATGACCAGGTATTTTATGACAATACCTGAGGCAGCCCAGCTAATCCTGCAGGCTGGCTCAATGGGCGAAGGCGGCGAGATATTTATTCTGGAGATGGGTACACCAGTTAAAATCGCTGACATGGCCAGAGACCTTATTCGTCTTTGCGGCAAAGAGCCTGATGAGGATATTGAAATTGTCTTTACGGGATTGCGGCCCGGAGAAAAACTTTATGAGGAACTCATCACCGAAGGTGAAGGCATTGTCTCCACCTGGCATGAGAAAATAATGGTTTTAAAGCCTGGGATAGAAGGCAGCACGAATAGTCTTCAGTCCAGTGAAAGGCTAGTCAAACAAATTGAGGAACTATATTTACTCGCCCGTAAATTTGATGGTCATGCAATTAAAATAAAGCTTAAGGAAATAGTGCCAGAATATGAGCCAAAGGATACAGAAACGGTTGTTTAGTAAAGAAAGGCACAAGGCTACTGGGGGCCGAGGATAAAAGTATGAAATTATTTTCTGTTCGCCGTTCCGAGTGTTGAGTTTTCGGTCAAGGTTTTTATAGGTATTCACAGATTTTCTCGTAAGTCTTTCACAAGCTTCTGCTTCTTGCACTCAGCCTCTAAGGTCTTATCTTTTTTGCAATACCTTTTTAAAAAGTTAAAGTTCGGTATTTGGTGAGGTACCCCAGCAAAAATCAAGTTTTTGCTGGGGGTTGGGCAGGATATTTAACTGCTTTTCAGTCTAGCTTTTTGCATCAGGATAACAATACCAAAGCTGAGCATGCCAATGATATACATGTAATATTTAGAATCCAGGGGCAAGTTAAAAAGGGTATTTACTAGTGCTGGATGAAAAAGGACCAGGGTAGCAATAGCCAAAAATGGAATGTCATACCATTTATTTTTGGTTAAAAGCCACCCTTGCAACATACTCGTAAATGCAAAAGAAGCAAAGACAGCCATTACAAAGATTAAAATCGCCAAAGGCCAGTTGTTCAGGTTATGTAGTATGAGGTCCGGATTGAAAATAAACATAAATGGGATAATGGCTGTTCTTAAATCGTATAAAAATCCTTGTAGACCCGTTGGAATAGGCTCTGAGTCGGCAATAGCTGCTGCAGCATAAGAAGCAAGTCCAACAGGGGGGGTGTCATCGGCAAGTATGCCAAAGTAAAAACAAAACAAGTGAGCAGCCATTAATGGGACTATAAAACCCTGCATACCGCCTATCTGCACGATTATTGGCGCGGTAAGAGAGGCCATGACTATATATGTAGCTGTAGTTGGCAGCCCCATACCCAATAAGAGGCTTGCGATGGCTGTTATTAACAAGAGTAGAAAGATGTTCCCATGAGACAGGACTTCAACAATCTGCGTGACCATGCTGCCAATGCCCATATTTACGATACCGACAATAATCCCTGCTGAAGCTGTAGCCAGGGCCACAGAGATCATGTTTCGGGAGCCGGCAATAAACGCATCTCCAATGAGTCTGAACGCATTTTTTAAGCCTTGCCCAAAGCCATTATTTGTTTTCCTGGCCTTGATTATTTCTTGGACAAACATCAATACGATAAGCAGCATAATTGACCTAAAAGCTGACAATTCCGGGCTGTGTCTTAAAACCACGAGTTCGTAGATGAGCATGGCAATGGGGATTAAGTAATGTAGTCCCTTTTTAAGGGTTTGCTTAAAATCCGGCAATTCTTCTTTGCTTAAACCTCGAATGCCTAATTTGCTCGCTTCCAGATGGGTGACAAAAAACAGAGCAAAATAAGAAACAAAGGCAGGTATTGCTGCTGCCTTAACAACTTCGATATAAGGAACATTAACATATTCTGAGATAATAAATGCTGCTGCGCCCATGATTGGGGGCATAAGCTGTCCATCAGTACTGGCTGCGACCTCTGTAGCAGCTGCTTTTTTAGCTGGATACCCAGCCTTTTTCATTAAGGGGATTGTGAAGTTCCCCGTGGTGACAATGTTGGCAATGCTAGATCCAGAAACCATTCCGGTTAAGGCGCTGGATACTATTGCTGCTTTGGCAGGCCCACCTTTGTAACGTCCCAATAGAGAGATGGCTATATCAATAAAAAAGCGACCCGCACCGGCCTTTTCTAACATAGCCCCTAAAAGGACGAAAAGATAGACTATAGAAGCTGAAACACCAAGAGGGATGCCGTATATCCCCTCCGTGGAGAGAGAGATTTGACTTAAATATTTAGTTAAGGAAACGCCTTTAAAAGCCAGAACATCTGGCATGTAGGGACCCAAAAAGGCGTAGAGAGTAAATGCTAGAGCGATGATGGTTAATGCAGGTCCAATTGAGCGCCTAGTTGCTTCCAGAAGTAGGACAATGGTTAAAAGACCAAATATTATGTCACGGGTATTGGGAGAGCCGGCCCTCATGGCAATTCCTTGCCAATCTAGCATGATATACAGGGCTGAAATTGCACCTACAATGGCAAAAAGATAATCAATTAAAGGTATATGGTCGGTTACAGATAAGTAGCGACAAAATTTTCTAGGTTTCTTAAAAAAGGGAATAGTCAAAAAAACTAGAGACATGGCAAAGGCAAGGTGAATAGAACGAACAGTAGTACTGTCTAGAATAACAAAACTGGCAATAGCTAATTGAAAAATTGCCCAGGCTATGGCGATGGTTCCGAAGATAAAACTTTCATGCGGACGGAATTCTCTTAATTCGCCTGTTTCTTCCTTAAGTATTTCCTGGTCTTTCCTTAATTCATTTTTCCCCATGCCCACTCCGATGACCATGCAATTCTTTGCATGGAATGTTGGTTTTGTAAGTTGAATTTAGAATTTTTTTAGTATGTTGAGTAAGAATAAATGATTTTAATAACTCCCAGTAATAAAATAGCGATAATCCCGCAAATACAGTTTTGCAGGATTATCGCTAACATAAAAGTTTAGTGATTTTTTTACTTGATCAAGTCTTTGTTTATATACTTGATAAGGCCAGTTTCTTTATAGTACTTTAATGCGCCCTTATGCACAGGTGCACTTAAGCCCTGCAACATATCTTCTTTGGTCAAAACTGTATAGGCTGGATGCAATTTCTTAAATTCTTCAAAGTTATCAAAAACTTCTTTGACAATAGCATAGACAACGTCTTCGTCCATATCTTCTCTTGTCACAAAAGTAGCTTTAACGCCTATGGTTTTTACATCTTCTTTGTTTGCTACATTTGGATAAAAGCTAATTGGTATAATTGATTTTGCATAATATGGATATTTAGCAAGTAATGAATCAACGCCGGCACCAACAATTGGTATTAATTTTACTTTGATTCTACCGGCTGTAGCTTCTTTAATATTCCCATTGGGATGGCCTACAGTATAGAAGAATGCATCAATTTTTTCATCCTGGAGCAGTCTTGGAGCCTCTACAGCCTTGGCGTATTCAGCGGAGATGCTGTTTTCATCCAGGCCAAAGGCGGCCAAAACGTCTTTAGAGTTTTGCAATTGACCTGAGCCTGGATTTCCAATGTTTACTCTTTTGCCCTTCAGATCAGCCACAGAATTAATGTTGCTGTTAACTGATGCAATCAGAGTAATGGCTTCGGGATGGATTGAAAAAACAGAACGAAGTTTTTTCTGAGGACCTTTATTTTTCCACTCAGCAAGCCCATGCCAGGCCTGGTATTGTCTGTCAGACTGACAAATACCAAACTCCAAATCGCCACTGAGGACAGCGTTAATATTGTAAACAGAGCCAGCTGTTGACTCTACAGTAGCCTTAATTCCATACTGCTTAACTTTTTTGTTGATCATCCTGCTGATGGCACCACCTGTAGGATAATAAACTCCTGTGACCCCTCCGGTTCCAATTGTAACAAATGTTGTTTTACTATGCACTACAGGTGCGAAGGACAAAACAAGCAACAGCGCAAGGATAAGGTTAAAGGTTTTTTTCATACTTTCCTCCTTTTAATTTGTTTTCTTATATTTTAGACCTTAAACCCACGATGAGTTTTTTAAGGCGCTTTAAACCACAAGCTGTTTTGGTTTTTGTCACATTTTTTGGAAATCGAACAAATTTAGTTTTTTGTAAGAGCGTCATAAAAAGAGCCGGCTTTTAGAGACGCAAAACAGAGGCCACTTGCAACTTAAAAGTTTTTGTTTGTGACTGTTGTAACAATCGGGGCTTGATAAAAACTGTAGACAAGCTATTTTTACAAAAGTGTCACAACAGCAGGGAGGATTTTTTTCAAAATTGAAAAAATGTTTAGGTTAGCTTGAAAATAGAATTTAGCAAATTCTACATTATGACAAGATAAAGAAAAAATATCAGTTATCAAAAGAGATGTTGGGTGTCAAACCAGGTGGTTAGCTTGATCAGGGGAGTCGTATCTAAATTTCAGGTAGTGCTTGAGATAGGTAGAATTTATAGTTTTTTTACCTTAGACCTAAGCAGAAATGGGTGCATCAGATGGCTGCACTTTGGTTGAGTAGGTGAGTAAGGTAAGTAGGGTGGAGATGGATGATATGAAAATGACTTTTGAGACTTTAGAAGCTTGGCCAATGCCGACGGAGCAAAGTGGATATGGGATAGTGTAGTAGAATTTTTGTCTAATTGCCCCCGCAAGATTCTAAACTCTTACCACTGCACAGAGCATCCGTACAGGACTGTATGGGCACAGACCTGTTAAAAATCATAAGCCAAAAGCCAGAGATTTATGGGCGAAATCTGAGTCTGTTTATGCTCCACGAATTTTGATGTCCTCAAGTTTTCTAATTTTGAAATATCTTAAATGTTTAATTATTATAGGTAGATAAAAGCGTTTGCTGAAAATGTTAGATTAGATTTTGATATTCAAAATAATTTTGTATATCGACTTATATTCGGAAAGCTTTTTGGCGTGGCTCATGAAAAATATGTTTTTTCAAGGCGGTTATGGGGGTCTAAGTTTAGATTTTGTGTGGTCAGTATGAAAAATTGTGAAAGATAAGCTGCTAGCTTATTTTTAAAAAAGGCATTAGGCGACGTTCAATCATTGTGAAAGTAAGGTTGAGCCGCCAAAGAATACAATCTTATAATCGAGCCAAAAACAATAAAAAAAATTTTAACGATTAATAATTCGTGCAAAGGAGGACTAGGGATTGAAGTTATTGAAAGCAAGGCAGCTTGAAGTTCATCCTCCTCTTGATCTGGAGACTTATATGTTTCTGGCCCAGGTCAAAGGGATGGAAGGGAAGGATACGGTGGAGCTTTTATCTTATTGGTCTAAGTGGGCCCCCAGCTTAAAGGTGTATAGGTTGGGGGAGAGGAAAGGGTATGTTTTGGCTTATCTGGGGCAGGAAGTTGACATGGAGGTGGATGAAGTTTGGGATAAATCTCCCGCTATGGGGTTTAAGCTGGAAGCCTTGGCCCAGACTATGATCATGGGCGTCATGAGGTCCTTGCTTCCGGAGCTAAGTTCAACCAAGTGCGCTCCTGTACCTAAGCCAAACAAAATTTTGAAAAGGTCTTTGGGTAAAATTGGACTGGAGTTTTCAGCTGCCGGTGCACTTAATTATAAATACTCCACCATTACCTTTTTCCCATATAAAGGAGGGTGTGATTTGTGTTATCTTAAGTCAAGTTGCCCCAAGGCTATGTTCCCTAAAATGGATGATATTTTTAAGACAAATAATTCCGGTTAAAGGCCAGTTTGAGCAGGTGGTTATTTAGCCCGCCCAGATCTTTGGGAGTATATCCCATGACCTTTTTCCAAACATGGTCAGATTCCATGCAGAAGTAGATTTGTTTGTCCAACCCTTTTTGTTTGAGTTTTTGGGTAATAAATAAAAATTGTTTAAGGCGCAGAGGTAAAAAGAGCCTCTGTTTCCCGTCAAGCCCAGTTATAAATTCATTATAGATGAATGTGGAATGGGGGAACTCGCGGGCAATGACTTTGAAAAGGTCTGGCATGCACCGAAATGAACCCAGGCTAAAATAGGCAATATCCTGAGGTCGGAGATAGTCAAAGATCATATCTATAATTTGTGAGTAGCCTTTTTCCCAGCCCGGATAGTGGATGATGGGGTCAAAGTGGAGGCAGACCCTGAACCCGAGTTCGGTACACTCCCTGGCCGCCTTTAGTCTTTCTTCCAAGGGGGCAGTGCCAGCTTCTTCCTTCCTGGAAACATCCGGGCTGTTTAAAGACCAGGCGGGCAACACCCTGTCTGTGCGGTTTAGGCCTTCCATCCAGGACAGGTCGACAATTTTTGTTTTCAGTTCCAGGCAGACATTGGGATAGTTTTCCAGAAACTGAGCCAGGTCCCGACTGTACCCCGTGATGGGCTCCAGGACGAGAGAATCAGTAAATTCACCAGTGCCTACTCGGAAAAAATGTTTTGGATTCGGACCAAATGCCTGGTCCAGCTCAGTCCATAAATCATTTTGATTGGCCCATACTTTGAGGGTTTTGTCCTGAAAATAAGCCCTTAAAATACAGTAGGAGCAGCTTAAAGGACAATTTTCTCCAATGTGGATGATTCGATAGCCGCAACAGCGATAATATCTTGTCCCCGGACAAAATCGTAAAAATTTCCCTTTGAAATTTTTTAAATACAAGGTCTGAGCTGATTCTGTTGAGTTTATTGGGTTTGTATGAGTGGTTTGTTTTTTGTCAACAACATGCCATGGTAAGTGACCGAGTTTTTGCCGCACTCGTTTTGCAAGGGGAGTATGTTCTACCTCCTTGTCCACCAAAACACGCTTTATTTTCTTTAGATAGTTAGTTGTGTTCATTTTAGCTAATTTTCACTTAACCTTTAGAGCCTGTGGCCAAAACCTACACAGTCGACAATTTTTCATAATTTTTTTCAATTCTGATTTCTTTCATGCTGGTGCAAATGTCTGGACCCATCTATAGCTTGCTTGCGGGCAGAGCATAATGGTACATTTGGGGTAAATGAATATTCTTTTATTGTCGATAGTTATGGCAAATAGTCCCAGATATTTAGCTTTGTCATCCCGATGCTCTGCTTATCCGCAAGCTTCGTCAAGATGGTTTACCCAGCCCTTCGCAATGCATTCAAGAAATCAGGATTTCTAATCTGGTAGTCAAAATGGGGTTTGGCCACAGACTCTTTTAGTCTTTTATTTCCCAGCATCTATCGAGCATTTCCCAGGTAGTGGACCTGCTTATTTGTTGCAAGTCTTTTAGTCCGTTTAAGAGTTCTTCTCTGGAATTTATCTTTATAGCTAGTTCCAGGCTAAAATTTTCGAAATTATCCTTATGTTCAACCCGCCATTTTGTTCCGGCAGAGAGTTCCTGGCATCTTTTATCTACAGATTGTTTAAGCTCGCTCAAGCTCGGATAGCGTATCTCCCAAGCCTTTAAGACCAGGTTTTTAACCAGGTCTTTAGGAGATAGAACCCTGTCTAGAAATGCAGTCAAATTGTTTTTAGTTATTAACTCCCGCACTGATATCCCCTGCATTTGTCCACTTTCCCAGAGCCAGGTTAAAAAGTGAAGGGCATTGTTCTGGGACCAGGATACCTTGGTCAGGAAAGGATAAATTGCATCCAAATCTTTTTGCTCAAAGCGGGAAAGAATCGAGGCTGCACTTAGAGGAACATGGCCTGTTATCAAAAGCTGATCCCATTTGGGGGGTAATTTTAGCCAGTTTTCCCACAGTATATATTGTTTTGACTTAACGGGGATATTTAGAAGCCGACATAGTTCTTTCAGGGTAGAATTAAGGCCTTGAAAATAGCGTAGGGCCTTAAGCTGTTTTTTTGGGTCAAGGGGCTGGTTTAGATTGGAAGAAAGATACACCATGCCCTTGTCCAAGTCGGAGGTAAGTTCAATTTCCATGATCAAGACGGGCCTGTTTAAATTTTTTAGAGCCTGGACTCTCCTGTACCCGGCAATAAGTTCATAGCGTTCGTTTCTGCTATTTTCGACCTTGGTTACTAGGACAGGCTGGAGTTGTCCCCACTTATTTATGGATTCTATAAAAAGTTCATCTGGCTCTGAAGACCAAAAAAGCCATGGCCCGTTACAGTCGAGTAATTCGTAATTTGTAATTTGCAATTGGTTACATGTGTTTTTTTTCATTTTTGAACTCCCGTCGAGGTCATAGCTCACGACTGTTAATAACCCCGCCCAGGCCTTTAAATTTTCCTATTAGGCCCCTAATCAACATCTTGACATCTTTTCATTCATCTTCCTATAGGACAAAATCTACAGAAAATCATATAAGTGTTTGTGAAATTCAGGGCAAAGTATGATTGGCAAAACCCTTTAGAGTCTGTGCCCAAACATTATTCAGATGACAACTTTTCATAATTTTTTTCAATACTGGTATCTTTCATGCTGGTGCAAATGCCTGGACCCATCTATAGTTTGCTTGCGGGCAGAGCATAAT
>NZ_CEYAEZ010000051.1:0-19172 GCF_982781345.1 Desulfovulcanus sp. | reverse complement strand
AAGAAACCAGGGTTTCTAATCTGGTAGTCAAAATAGGGTTTGGCCACAGACTCTATAGCATGCCGAGTTTGAACGTATAATTGTTCTAGTGGCTTTTTTCTCACGCCAGTTCTACCAGCTTGAAGCGTGACTCACTAGAGGGTGTGGCGGTCACTGGACAATAAAAGCGGTATGCAAGCACCCGAAAAGTAGAGTTGGGTAATTAATGATGATAGGGGAAATTCTTCAAGATAGTGGCGGCTCGATAGAGTTGTTCAATCAGAATAACCCTGGCCATTTCATGGGGGAAGGTCATGGGGCTTAAGCTTAAACAAAACCTTGCCTTCTTCTGGACAGCCTGGCTCAAGCCATAGGCACCACCCATGATAAAGCAAGGCCTGAGTCCTGATGATTCTGTCCACTTCTTAAGTTTTTGTGCCAATTCCCGCGAGGTTAGAAGACTTCCGTTTTCATCAAGGGTAACGACTAGGTCCCGGGGAGCTATTTTGTTTACAATCAGTTCCCCTTCTTTTTCTATGCGCTGGATTTGTGTGCCATGAGCTGCATCCCTGATAATTGTTTCCTGCAGGGCGTAAAACTTACTCAAATTATTCCAGTAATGGGCAAATGACTGTTGCCAATACTTTTTTTTCAGCTTCCCAACCCAGATAAACTTTATTGAGCTCATGGAAGATGGTTGTCCTTATGGAAAGGTGTAGACGGGGAGAAGCGGGTAGTTCTCCGTTTCAGCGCTTCTCCCCGTCCCTGTTTCATATTCAGGAATGAAGATTATTAGGCCGTGGCCGGGGTACTAAAAACATCCATCTTCCAGGGCAACGAGATCAAAATAAACTTCTCTGCGCCTGGCCACAGTCACTTCCTCGCCGTCTACCAATATTTCTGCCGCCCTGGTTCGGGAATTATATTGTGAAGCCATGGTAAAACCATACGCTCCGGCTGAAAATACCGCCAAAAGTTCATCCGGCTTGATCTCAGGCAGTTCCCTATCCTGGGCCAGAAAATCTCCGGACTCGCAAATAGGCCCGACAATATCTACTTTCTGCATGGGTCTGTCTGTCTGGATCACGGGTGCGATGCGGTGAAAAGATCCATACAGGGAAGGACGGACAAGATCGTTCATAGCGGCATCAACAATGACAAAATTTTTGATTTCTGTTTTTTTGGTATACAGTGCCCTGGTAACCAATATCCCGGCATTTCCGGCAATAACCCTTCCCGGTTCAAGGATTAACTTCAGATCATAGTCTTTTAGTCTTTCAGATAAGGCCCGGCCAAACTCAGCAGGGTGGGGAGGCTCTTCTTCTTTATAGGTGATGCCTAAGCCTCCGCCCAGATCAAGATATTTAATATCAAGACCCATATCTTTTAACTTCTCATAAAAATTTAAGACCTTGGTCAAGGCATCTAAAAACGGATCTATGCTGGTTAATTGAGAACCAATATGGCAATCAATGCCAATGGGCTCGATATTGGATAATTCTTGAGCCAATTTATAAGTTTCCAGAGCTTGATCCATTGCAAGGCCAAATTTATTTTTCTTTAGTCCTGTGGAGATATAGGGATGGGTCTGGGGATCAACATCCGGGTTGATGCGCAAACTGATCCGGGCTGTTTTGTCCAGGTCTTGGGCCACCTGGTTGATTTTCAAAAGCTCTTGTTGTGACTCTACATTAAACATCAAAATATCGGCCATGAGGGCTTCTTGAATCTCATGTCCGCGCTTGCCCACACCAGAATAGACAATCTTTTGCGGATCAACGCCAGCCCTTAAAGCTCTGAATAACTCCCCGCCGGAAACAATATCCATACCGGCCCCCATTTCTGCCAGGAGCTTGAGGATACATAAATTGGAGTTGGCTTTCACCGAATAGCAGGTCAAATGGTTAATGCCTTCAAAAGCAGAATCAAATGCCTGGAAATGGCGGCGAAAAGTTTTGGCCGAATAAATATACAGGGGAGTATCATATTCCTGGACAAGATCCACTATAGGCACTTCCTCAGCATAAAGTTGACCATTTTTGTACTCAAAATAATGCATTTATATACTCCTTCTTGGTTTATTGGTTGAGTAGTTTATTGGTTGAGTGGTTGAGTAGGTTAGTAGTTGAGTAGTTAAATGATTGAGTATTAGGTAAGTGATTATTCATTTACTTAATGTTCCTCCTCTCTTTTAGAAATTTTATATAGCCATTTAACTGTTTAATAAGTGTATAAATTTCGTCCTTTATGTTAGAGAATATCTGTTCAGTTACATAATTTTCATCTAAAGCAACTGAAAGCTGATCTATAAGTTCATACAAGGAGCCTCTTGCCTGTCTGCAAAATTGAATATTTTCTTGATAATGATAACGCCCATATCCCTCTGCAATGTTTGCTGTTACAGAACGAGATGCACGAATGATTTGATCAGATAGCCTATACTGTTCAAAGTCTGGGAAACTTTTTGCTAATTCACTGAACTTAATTCTTAGTTTTCTACTTTCTATCCATATTCTTAAATCTTCAAAAGCTGATTTCGTATTTCGCATTATTTTTTTTACCATCCCACTCAACTACTAAACTACTCAACCACTCAACTATTCATCAATATACACTACATTAGATACAACATCGGGCAGGGCAGGGTAAACATTTCTCCCTTTGACCCTAACCCTATAATCCGTGTTTTTTTGTATTTGACAGTATTTGATGTACAGGTCAGGCCCCTTGCGCATAATCTGCGGGACATCAAGTTCAAACGCGACACTTTGTTGGACCTGAAAGGGGCAAGCCGGACACTCTCCTTGCGGGCCGATTGGTTCAAGTTCTAGTGTTATCCTGGAAAGATTGGCATAGTTTCCTTTGATATGAATTTTTAGCCGGAGGCATTTGTTGATTAATTTTGCTTCCTTGATTTCCAGAGCAAACTTTTCTTCAGAAACATCTGGTTCTGGCCAGACTCTTTTTCCACATCCCGTGGAGATTACAAGGCAGATTAGAAAGCAGACCAATAGCAAAGTTCTCAATTTCGCCCTTAGTCCCTTTAATATAGTCAAATAATCCATCTTTTTTCCTCTTACCCGTTTAGGTTCTTAACCCTTTTACCCCTTTACCCCTTAATCCTTACCCCTTAGTCCAAATCTTTTCTTCCAGTCATACAAAATATTCAAGGCCATGACAGGGGTTAAATTATTCGGGTCCAGATTTTTTAGCTCATCTAGCAGGGGGTGGCTTTTGGGTTCAGCAGAAGGGGATGGTTCAGTGTTAAGTCCGGGCAAAAATTGTTTTTTATTTTGAACCGTCACCTTGTTGTGTCTTACGCCTTTCTTTTCCAGGTCAGCCAAAATTTCTTTGGCTCTGGCAACCACGTTTTGTGGTACGCCAGCCAGTTTTGCCACTTCGATACCATAACTGCGATCTGCCGGCCCCGGAACCAATCGTCTTAAAAAGACAATATCTCCTTTCCACTCTTTTACGGCGATATTTAGATTTTTTATACCTGAAAGTTTTCCTTCTAAAGACGTGAGCTCATGATAGTGGGTGGCAAACAAGGTCCTGATGCCCCCGTATTTTTGGGCCAAATCTTCAACCACTGCCCAGGCTAAGGATAGGCCGTCAAAAGTGCTTGTGCCCCTCCCGATTTCATCCAGAATAACCAGGCTTCTCTTGGTGACTTGCCTTAAAATGCGTGCTGTTTCAGTCATCTCCACCATAAAGGTACTTTGTCCCTGGGCCAGATTATCCGAAGCCCCGACCCGGGAGAAAATCCGGTCACACAGGCCGACAACCGCCTTTTCTGCCGGGACAAAAGAACCAATCTGAGCCAGGATGCATATAATGGCTGTCTGGCGTAAAACCGTTGACTTTCCAGCCATGTTCGGGCCGGTAATGAGCAGAATCTTATTTTGTTCATCCATGTAAAGATCATTGGGAATATAGTTGGCCCGTCCCTGAACCGCTTCTATTGCCGGGTGCCGTCCGGCTTTGATGTCTAAAACAAGATCTCCGCTTAGTTCCGGTTTTGTCCATTCCCATTTGCGAGCCGCCTGGGCCAATCCCTGCCAAAAATCAAGCATGGCCAATATATCGGCCATCTGCAAGAATCTCTGCCTCTTTCCGGCAACTTTCTCCCTTAAATCAAGAAAAAGGTTGTATTCTTTGGCCTTTCTCTTTTCCGCGGCGGAAAAGAGACGTTCCTCCAGCTCTTTCAGTTCAGCAGTTATAAAACGTTCACTGGCAACCAGGGTCTGTCTGCGCTCAAAATGCTCTGGAATCTTGCCCTTAAAGGCTTTGGATAATTCAAAGTAATAGCCAAAAACTTTATTATAGCCCATTTTTAATTTGGGCAGGTCATTTTGTTCCTGTTCTTTTTGCAGTAATTCTTTCAGCTTGGCCTGTCCATGTTCCGTAAGATCAATAAGTTGATCCAGTTCAGGGTCATAGCCTTGGCGAAACAAACCTCCCTCGGTAATGAGATGGTTTGGATTGTCCTTTAATGACCTTGACAATAACTCATAGGTATCGCCCAAATCGTCCCAGGTGGCCAAAATTTTTCTTAAATATCTTGGCAAGTCATCATCAGGATTAAATAATTTTTTTATTTGAGGTAGAATGGACAGGCTTTGGCGCAATGCTACAAAGTCTTTAGGGGTACACCTATTTAAAAATATCCTGGTACTTAAGCGCTCCAGGTCAAAAATTTTATCCAGGTAGGTTCTTAAATCTTCTCTTAACCTATCTTGGTTAAAGAAAAATTCGACCACCTCCTGGTTTTTCAAGATAATAGACTTATCCTTCCAGGGCTGGGACAATCTTTGTCTTAAAAGCCTGCCCCCCATGGGGGTTAAAGTATTATCCAGCGCATGCCATAGAGTGCCTGGCCCTTTTCGTCCGTCAAGCCGTTTAAAAAGCTCCAGATTTCTTTCGGTAACCTCGTCCAGAAGAAGGTATTTGGTTAAATTCAGGGGTTTAAAAGGGCAGAGATGGGTTAATTTTTCTTTTTGGGTTTGAACGAGGTACATCAATATGGCCCCGCAGGCCTTGATCAGGACAGGTTTGTCCGCAAGATCCAGAACATCAAGAGTTGCTACTCTCTGGGACTTTTTGATTAATTCGGTACCGGACTTAAGGTCAAAATAGGAAGTAGGGGGAAGTTCATTAACTCGGGCTTTGAATTCAGAATAGGAAGCAGGTAATTTATACCCTTGGGGAAGTAAAATTTCTTTGGGGTCAATCTTGACTAACCATTGCCAGATTTGTTCTTCTTTTTTTAGGACAAGTCCGGTCCACTCTCCGGTAGAAAAGTCTGCCCAAGCTAGACCGCCTTCCTGTTTTTGACTATCCCAGACAAGCGCGGCCAGATAATTATTGTCCTTGGCTGTTAAATTGGCATCTTCCACAACAGTACCAGGAGTCAGAATCCTGGTCACAGCCCTTTTGACCAGTCCTTTGGCCTTTTTGGGGTCTTCCACCTGTTCACAAATAGCTACTTTATAGCCCTTATCCAGAAGCTGGCGTAAATATTCCTCGACAGCATGATGGGGGACTCCGCACATGGGTACCTGTATTTCAGCGTTGGGATTGCGGGAGGTGAGGGCTATTTGTAATTCTCTGGCGGCAACCTCTGCATCTTCAAAAAAAAGTTCGTAAAAATCGCCCATGCGAAAAAAAAGGAGCGCACCGGGATTTTCTTCCTTTATGCGCAAATACTGCTCCAGCATGGGAGTGAGCTTGAGCGAGGTTTTGTTAGGCATGTCTTTAATCATCTAAAGTTTAGAATTCAGGAGCTAGGAGTTAGATGCGAGGTTGAATTTCTAAGAACAATTCTAGCTTCTGGATTCTAAATTCTAGTCTAGTCATTTAATCTTGTGCGAAAAGAAATAGAATGCCAGCTATGGCAACGAGGGCAGACAAAAAATATCTGTTCACGTTTTAACCCACACCGGGAACAGATAAATCTTTTTACCAGGCGGGCCTTTTTGAGAAAAAACTCCAGTTGCACCCGAAAGCTATCGGTTAACTCCTGCTCATTTTGAGTTAAAGCCAGAAGTTCCAGCCTGGCAGGCCAAAAATCAGGCCCCAGAACCAAAGTCTTTTCCAGCCAATCTTTGGCCTGTTCTTCATTTTCAGAAGCTATTAAAAACAATGCGCAGTAAAAGCAGAGCAGAATATCCTGGTCGGTTTCGGAAATTGTTTCGACCACAATCTGGCTACATTCAGGATCAATTAACGGTTTTGATGAGTTATCATTGAGACTGCGGGCATATTGATACAAACCTTCCAAAAGCACAAATTTAAGGTTGGCTGAAACATTTACCAGAGCCTGACTTAAATTTTTGGACAATGAACGCCAATTTCTTTTCTGATAATTTCTAATGATTAATTCAAGCCATGCTTCTACACTGCCAGGATAGACTTTTAAGGCCTTGCGCAAAGCTTTTTGGCCTAAATCGCTTTCCTGACGGGCCTTCAACTGCTTGGCCCAGCGTACCAAGTAGTGGGCCTGAGGAATTAATTGATCAAGCCGGGAGTAATAGTCAGCCGCCTTTTTAAAATCATTGCTATCAGCAAATAGTCGAGCCAGAGCCCCGAGAATTGCCGGTTCAGGGCCGACAATCTTTTGTGCTTTTTCAAAAGCGTATAGAGCACGATCCACCAAGCCCGCCCTTTTAAAGTCATTGCCCAGTTCATACCAAGCCCTGGCCTTAAACTGATCATCAAGGTTTGGGCGGGCAATCAGGTTCTGTCTGATTTGAATGGCCCGTTCAATCTCGCCCTGGGCTCTGAACAAGTTCCCCAATGCCAGGTAGATTTCTACTGCATCGGGATTATTTTTAACTACCCGACTGAGTTCACCAATAGCCGCAAAAGTATCCCCTGAAGGTAGTGGATAACTTTCATTAAGATTTATGAAAGAGTTGTTGTCCTTCAGTCTTTTCTTTTTGAGTCTGGAGAACCAGCCACGGAGTCGCATAGAAGATTTAAGAGCCCGTAGTTTCAGAATCGGTAGAAAAGCTTTCTTCTTCTAGAGGCATATTGCGTAATGAATTGACCTCTTTTTCAAGGTCGGCAATTTTGCTTCTGCAAGACCTTAACTGCTTGGATAGTTTGATTTTTTCGGCCAGAAAATAGAACAAGGAAATAAAAGCACCGACTACAAAGGCTATTAGAATCAGAAGATAAATAGGTATTTCCCGGCTCTCGAAATGGTTACCCAAAATATCAAGTTTTAAGGACAAAGACATAGATAAAAGCTCTGTGTTCTGAACAAAAAAGAGCATGGAAAAGAAGAAGATCAAAACCAGGATAGCGACTTTTACATAACGCATACCAGTCTCCTTTATAAATGTTTAAGGGTTAGGAGATATTATGATTTAACCTTTTCAAAATAGGGTTTAAGCTTGCCATAAGTTGCTCGCAAATGTTCGGGAATAACCATGGTTTCACTCATAACAGCCATGAATGAATGGTCTCCGATCCAGCGAGGAACAAGATGAAAATGCAGGTGTTCTTCAATGCCAGCTCCGGCAGCTTCCCCGATATTTAGACCTATATTAATGCCATGGGGATTAAAAGCTTTTTTCAAAATATCCGTACAAACCTGCATAAAATTCATGATCTCATGAGTTTCTTCTCTTGAGAGCTCTGTTAAGCACATTACATGTCTATAGGGGGTGACCATGAGATGTCCGCTACTATACGGATATTTATTCATGATCACAAAACAAAATTTTCCCCTGTGTAGAACCAGCCTTTGTTCGTCTTCATCGGTATGCTCAGGCAAACAAAAAACACATTCTTCAGGCTTAGGCCCCAGAATGTACTCAATTCTCCATGGTGCCCAGAGAGTTTTCATAGCTTCGAACCTTAAAGTAAAGGTTTAACTTTTTAGATTTAGAACCAAAAAAAAGAAATCTAACTTACTGAATAAAAACAACTTTTTAAAATTTACAAAATTTGGCTTAAAAACTTCTTTGTTCTTGGATGCTCTGGATTGGTAAAAAAGTGCTCAGGTGTGCCAACTTCTAAAATTTGACCTGCATCCATAAATACCACCCGGTCGGCAACCTGGCGAGCAAAACCCATTTCGTGAGTAACCACCACCATGGTCATTCCTTCCATTGCCAGGTTGACCATGACATCAAGCACCTCACCTATCATTTCCGGGTCAAGGGCTGAAGTTGGTTCGTCAAAAAGCATAATTTTGGGATTCATGGCCAAGGCCCGGGCTATGGCTACGCGTTGTTGCTGTCCACCGGATAACTGTCCAGGATAAGCGTTGGCCTTATCTCGGATGCCCACCTTTTCCAGGAGTTTAAAAGCTATATCTTCAGCCTCTTTCTGAGGAATTTTCTTTAATTTTATCGGAGCCATGGTCAGGTTTTGCAGGACAGTTTTATGGGGGAAAAGGTTAAAACTTTGAAAAACCATACCTAGTTCCATACGCACCTTATTAATATCACATTTACCATCAGTGATATCCTGACCATCGACAATAATTTTTCCGCGATCAACGCTCTCTAAGCGGTTAATGGTGCGGAGGAGGGTACTTTTCCCCGATCCACTCGGCCCGATAATAACCACCTTTTCTTGCGGGTTAATATCGAGCGATACATTATTTAAGGCAATAACTTGGCCAAAATATTTGTAAATATTTTTGATTTGAATAATCGGAGTTTTATCACTCATAGGGCTTCATTTTTTCTTCCATGATGCTCACCATTTTGGACAAAATCAAGGTAATAAGCAAGTAAATTAGAGCGATCATGGTGTATGTTTCAAAATAAGCAAAAGTTTCGGTCGCAAACTCTCTTCCTCGCCGTAAAAGATCGGCTACAGCCAAAATTGAAACCAGAGATGTATCTTTGAGCAAAGCTATGAATTCATTCCCCACCGGAGGCAGGATCGTGCGCATAGCCTGGGGGATAATTACGTAAAACATGGTCTGCGTGCGATTGAATCCCAGCGACCTTGCCGCTTCTGTTTGTCCATGATCAATGGACTCTATGCCGGCACGAAAAACTTCCCCCATATACGCCCCATAGCAGATTGTCATGGCTAGTACTGCCGCCAAAAAAGGGGGTACTTGAATGAAACTGCCCAGGGCATAATAGATGTAAAAAAGTTGAACCAGGAGGGGAATACCTCGAATTACTTCGACATAAATGGAAGCAATAAGATTCACAAACCGGTTACGGGCTATTCTACCTAAGCCGGTTAACAGCCCCACAACCAAAGATAAGGCTATGGATAAAAAGGTTACCTCAAAAGTAACCAAGATTCCATCCGGAACAAATTTTAGAATACGTAAATAGGGGTCCGGCTTAAAGTAGACCAGGAGTATTATGGTCAACAATGCCCCAATGAGAGTTACTCGCCAAGCTGTTACCAAGCCTTTATCTTTTGGCGATGGTATAGCTGCACCGTCAGTGACATCAATTTTAATTTCTTTGTCTCTATTCATCGGCCATGTGTATGATTAAAAAATAGAGGCCGAGAGAATTCTCGGCCCCGGAATCATTTAGTTGCTTCCAAACCACTTCTCTTTAATTTGTTTCTCAATGCCCTTGGCTTTAACTGCGCGGATACCTTTATTAATTAAATCCAGAACTTCTTTATTCCCTTTCTTTACTGCAATACCATAATATTCATCACCTGAGTCTATAATAGCCCCAATCTTTAATTTTTCAGAAAATTCTGGTTCTCTAAGTGCATACTGGGCAGCAACAGGATCGTCACAAACAACGCCATCAATACGGCCATTTAAAAGATCCTGCATGGCCAAACCGATTTCATCATAAGACTTGGCAACAACTCCTGGAACTTTTTTAACAGCAAAGTAGCCAGTGGTGCCGATTTGGGCTCCAACAACTTTTCCTTTCATATCTTCGAGGCTCTTGGCTTTGCTTTCTTTAGGCACAACCAGACCCTGGCTGACTTTAAAATATGGTTCGCTGAAATCCATGGCTTTTTTCCGTTCAGGAGTAATACTAACTGAAGAACAGATGGCATCGTAATTGCCACCGGCAAGGCCGGCAAAGATTCCATCCCAGGCTGTGTTTTTGAATACCGGAGTAAATCCGGCTTCCTTGGCCGCAGCCTTCATGTAATCAATGGAATAACCAACAATTTCTTTGTCTTCATTGACAAATTCCATTGGAGGCCATGTGGCGTCCACTGCAAAGACAATGGTCCTGGCTAGAGCCGTCTGGGAAAAGATTAAACAAAAAGTCATCAACATAAAAAATTTTTTAAACATTTCGCATCCTCCTAAAAATTTTGCAAAGTTTCAAGAAAGGGTTTCAGAAAAGGCTCGGGTTAAACAAACTTGGTTCTGTTAATTTATTGCCTTTTTTTGGTCAAGAAATGTTACAAGTGTAAGATCATAAAATTTTAAATTTTGGGCTTTATCTCCCGAGTTATAATCTTTTTTAACCATTCAAGCTGACTTTTCCGATCACTAGCTAAACCATCTATTTGAGCAGCGCGCAATTCTCTTAAAATTTGTCCATAAACAGGACCTGGCTCAACCCCCATCTCTTTTAAATCTTTTCCGGTAATCAAGACCGGCAGTTGACGCAATCTGGTTACAAAAAGAGAGATATTTTTGCGCATTTCATCTTTTTGACTTTTGGCCATTAAATACAGCAAGCCTTCCAAGGGGAGGGGGTCTAAAATAAAGTAGAGATCACTTAATTTTTGCTGCCCTTGCTGCCATTTGTAAATTTTGACCGCTGTTTCATTGATCTGCTTCTGTAACCCCAAAAGATTCTCTTCTTCCTTTTTGGAAAAATTTAACCTTTTGGTAATGAGTTTAGTTTGGTCGTCATTGAATGTGCTACATAAGCCCAAAAAATAAACCATCCACTTTTCAACCTTTTCTTCCAGGTACAAAAGCTTGTGCCAACTCAGAACCTTCTCAATTTCACCAAGAATTTTCAGTATATTCGGTGTTAAATTGAGCAGTGGATGAATAGCCTTCAGTAGACCAAAACCATCCATGCGTTTTAGACAGGCCAGGGGATTGTTTTCGGCAAAGATCATTTTTAGCTCCTGAAAAATCCGCCGGCCGGACAACCTGGGGAAAATATTTAAGTTTATCGCATTCTTAATTAGTCGTTCAGTCTGCTTGCCTATGCGAAAGCCAAAACGTTGTTCAAAGCGGATGGCCCTGATAATGCGGGTGGGATCTTCCACAAAACTCAAGGCATGCAGAACGCGTATTACCTTTTCTTTTAAATCTTTTTGCCCGCCAAAAAAATCGACCATCTTGCCAAACTGGTCGGGGTTTAAATGGACAGCCAGGGCATTTATGGTAAAATCTCTGCGATACAGGTCCATTTTTATGCTGGACAACTCCACAGTGGGTAGGGCGGCAGGGTACTCGTAATATTCCAATCTGGCCGTGGCCACATCTATACGCTGACCATTTTCCAGGATGACCACAGCTGTCCTGAACTTTTGATGTGCTCTTACTCTTCCTTTAAGTTTTGTAGCCAATCTCTTGGCAAAGGCAATACCATCTCCCTCGACCACCAGGTCTACATCCAGATTGGGCTGGTTCAGTAAGATATCACGGACAAAACCGCCTACACAAAAAAGCTCATACCCCATTTCCTGGGCGAGCTTCCCGGCAAGTTTCAGGAGGTTATACAAGTCCTTGGGCAGACGATCCTTTAAAAGGGAAGCAATGTTTCGTTCTCTTTTCTTTTCCGAGAAAAGGGCTTCTGGAATACGGCCAGGTTCTTTTATTAAAATATTGATAAGATCTGTACGTGTAATAACCCCAATGACCTGATTATTTTCAATAATAGGTACAAGTCTTTGTCTCTGGCCCAAGATAATCTCAATAACCTGATACAGATCATCCTCAGGACCCAGGGCGGCAAATTCACGCAACATGTATTCCTTGATTGGCACATGGCCCAGACCATGACTGACTGCCTTTTCAGCCAATTGATGTTCAAGAATGCCTACACACTTCCTGGTCTTTTCATCCAATATTGGTACTGCCTTGAGGCCAAATCGAGTCATCAGTTCCGCGGCCTGGGCCATGGTTTTATTTTTCTCCGTACAGATAGGGGGACTGGACATAAGGTCTTTGACCAGGTTTTTAGGGGTTATCTGAGAATAGAGAAGGGCAAAAAGTTCATCTTTGACCTGAGCCGGGGTTCTGTCTTTAATGGTAGCGGAAGCAGCAAAAGGATGTCCTCCACCACCCAGGGAAGAACATATCCGACCTACATCTACTTCCTTGGTTCTGCTCCTGGCCACTACATGAATCCGATCTTGCATGCGACCTATGGCAAAAAGAACTCGAATATTTTCCATGTCCAGGAGTTTATGGGCCAATAGGGCAAAATCCCTCACATAATAGTCCAGAGATACCTCGGCCACGACAATTTCTACCCCATTTATTTTGTGTGTAGTAGCGGATTCCAACAGGGCGTTAAGAATAGAAATCTGCTCAGCGCTTAAATCGCGATTGACCATATCTGAGATAATATTCAGATCCATGCCCTTTGTTTTTAACCAGGCCGCAGCTTGAAGGTCATGTTCTGTGGTGGAATTAAAAGTAAAGCAACCTGTATCTTCATACAGCCCCAGCCCCAAAATTGTGGCTTCGTCATCGCTTAGGTCTATTTTTTTATCCTTTATAATATGGGTAAGTATGGCTGTGGTTGAGCCCCAGGGTTTGACTATATTTATTTTTCCCTGAATATCTTCTTCAGAACCGGGGTGGTGATCATAAATATGGATTTCGAGATCGGGATTATCCAGGATAGCTTGGACGTGACTGACTCTGGATTTTTGCCTGGTATCGACAATGACCAATTTTTTCACCTGCGCACAGTCAATGTCTTTAATAGATTTAAAATTATATAAATATGTTGCACTCTGAATAAAAAAATTTTTGATATTTTTTTCCTGACTACCTGGAAAAATGAGCACAGCTTCAGGATGTAATTTACTGGCCGCAACCATAGCTGCTAAGGCGTCAAAGTCAGCATTCAGATGACAGGTAATAATGGTCTCAGCTTTGATCTTTGATTTTTTCATAAGTTAGTAAGTAGTTAAAATGGTTAGATGATTAAATAGTTGGATAGGTTTAATGTTTGTATGTACCAAAAAAATATTTTTAAACAATCGCCAGATATTAATACACGTGCAGTTAGTCACGTTTTAGAAGTTTCAACAAAATTATCACAAGTCAACCTATAATCCTCTCAACTATTTAACTAAATTAAAGTCACGCGGATGGAATTTTTTATGTATATCCAGTAGCCTGCTAGTTTGTATGTGGGTATAAATTTCCGTGGCACTTATATCAGCGTGCCCCAGCAAAATTTGTACTGTACGCAGGTCTGCTCCTCCTTCCAAAAGGTGGGTGGCAAAGGAGTGCCTTAAGGTATGTGGGGAAATTGTTTGTTTGAGTCCGGCCAATTTTGCATATTTCTTGATGATTTTCCATACTCCCTGTCGAGTCAAGGCCTTTCCTGAACGGTTTAAGAAAATATAGTCTTCTTTGGGCGTGAATTTCTGCCGCCATATTTTAAGATAGGTATTCAACCACTTACCAGCGGTTAAATGAATGGGAACCAGTCTTTGTTTGCTTCCCTTACCCCATATTTTTAAGAGTCCAACCTGTTCGTCGTAATCTAATGGCTTGAGTGCAATCAGTTCAGAGACCCTTAAGCCTGCCGCATACATAAGTTCGAGCATGGCTTTGTCTCTGAAACCAAGCTTTGTATTCGGCTTTGGAGCCATTAAAAGTTTATTGACCTCAGGTACAGTCAAAGCTTTGGGTAAAAGGCGAGGGAGTTTGGGATTTTCTAAAAACTGGGCCGGATTTTCAGGTATAAGATTTTGTTCCTGCAAAAAGGCATAAAAACCACGCAGGGCAGCCATATGGCGAGCCAGGGTTCTGCTTTGCAAACCCTTCTGGCGTAAAAAAAGAAGATATAGAAAAAGAATGTTTTCGCTAACTTTAATCAAAGAATAATTTTTATTGGTTAAAAAACTTTGAAATGACTTTAAATCCGTAGCATAAGCTTCCACGGTTTTGGGGGATAATCCCTTGACCACGAGAAGATATTCGAGAAAACGGTCAATAGCGTCTGTCGCGTCCATTGAGTCCTTTTTTGGATCTTGAGTTTGTTTTTTTATTCTGCCCGAAGTTTTGGAATTTACACATCATCCCTTGCAGCCTCAAGGGGAAAAATATAATATATTCAGGTTGCGCAATTAATAGTTATAAACTCAACATATCCAATGAAGTCAGTTAACGCATATATTGGGCTTGGCTCAAACCTAGGTAGCCAACCGGAAAAAAATTTATCGTTGGCCATAAATGAAATCCGGTCACTAGAAGGGGTACGCATAACCAAAAAATCTAAAATTTATTGGACTGAGCCACAAGGGCTTAAAGACCAGCCTTGGTTTGCCAACCAGGTCATAAAAGCGTCCTGTACCAGGAAATGGACAGCACATAACTTGCTCAGCGCCTTACTTGCCATTGAAGACAGGTTGGGGCGAAAACGGATGCAGAAATGGGGGCCTCGAAAAATTGATCTGGATCTGTTGCTTTTTGATCAGGAAATAATGAACACTGAGTTTTTAACTCTTCCTCATCCGGAACTAAAAAACAGGGCCTTTGTACTTGTACCGCTTTTAGAAATTAGTCCTGAACTTCAACTGCCTGATCAGACAAAAATTAAAGACATTATTCAAAATTTATCCTACAAATTTGAGAAAAATAAAATCTGGCAAGACTAGACTTTTAGTCTGGTCCCGTTCCCAGCAGGATACAGAATATCGGAGAAATGAGGGTAATTCAAATTTAATAATGTCAACAATTTGAATAACTAAATAACTTAAGACTACTAAAACTTAAACCAAAACTTTAAGAAAAAGGAAGGGGGAAATGATTAAGTTACTAATTTTCGTTGTAGCCAGCTATTTTCTTTTCAAACTTCTTACTAATGACAAAAAGAAAAAGAAAGAGATGCAAGAAAAGAAAAAAGAAAATTTGGCCGCTAACGGAATAATGGTTAAAGATCCAATTTGCGGAACTTACGTGCCTAAAGACGGAGATATCAGGGTCAGGCAGGGAGAAAATGTATATCATTTTTGCTGCTATGAGTGTCGGGACAAATTTTTAAAACAACTTGAGCAAGGTTAACCATTGTTTATCTTTTGAACCCTAACAAGGAGAAAAAGTGAAATTTTTTCTTGATACTGCAAACATTAATGAAATCAAAAGAATTCAGGAATTTGGACTTGTCGATGGTGTCACTACCAATCCCACTTTACTGGCAAAAGAAGGAGGCAGGTGGGAAGAAATTGTCGAGTCAATCTGTAAGCTTGTGGATGGTCCGGTACACTTGGAAGTAGTTAGCACAAATGCCAGAGACATTGTCCGGGAAGCCAAAGACTTGATCAAATTTGGCCCCAATGTGGTGGCCAAAATTTCTATGAGCATGGAAGCAATCGAAGCCGTGCGTATTCTTTCCTCTATGGGGATTCCTACAAATGTAAGCCTGATTTTTTCACCGCTCCAAGCCTTGATGGCTGCAAAAGCAGGAGCCAACTACGTCAGTCCATTCGTAGGCCGTTTGGATGACCTTGGCCATGATGGCATGGAACTGGTTTCACAGCTCATATCTATTTTTGAAAATTATGGCTTTGATACAGAAGTAATTGTGTCGAGTATCAGACATCCAGGCCATGTTTTAGATGCAGCCTTAATGGGAGCAGACATTGCCACCATCCCATTCAAGGTAATTCAAAAATTGAGTCATTATCCGGAATATTTTTACAGCTCATAACCCCCATACATAACATAAATGTTCTCTTGGCGGCTTGAACAGCCGCCTTTTTTAATAGTTAAATTTGTCTCATAATGTTAATTATGTAAACTTTAAAAAATATCTTGAGCAAAACCCCAAGGATTGGCAAGCTTGCGAAAGCACCCTATTACAAGTACGATCCGACTTTTTTTAGGTTCTTCCTGAACTGAGCGATCTTTAATTTAGTTTTACATTAACAAAATAACCAATGGGTGAGATTGCTTCGCTGGTCGTGGCAATCTCAAAGTTTGAACTGCAAAAAATTCGCTCAATTTAGATTCTTGTCTGGCAAGGAGAAATACAGATGATAAAAAGAATATGCCTGGTCATGGGCATCATGATTGTTTTGCCAACATTATGTTTGGCTGCAAAAAAAGAAAAGGTAACTTACGAAAAATGGCTTTTAAACTTCAAGGCTTACGATGCTTACGTGCGTTATTTACAAACAAAAAACCCCACACCTGACTCCATAGTTAGCCAGGCCAAACTTTTACTCACTCTAAACCGGCCACGCCGAACTTTAGACATTTTAAAACAGTTTGAAACATTGCCAAAATTCGAAGGCCAAAGGTTTTGGCTTATGGCCAGAGCTTATCGCATGTTGGGTGAATATGACCGTGCAATATCCAATTTTGTTCTGGCTGCAGAATATTTTTCAAACCCTGAGTTAATTGAGTTATTCTCCCAGGAACAGGAACTGGATAGACTATGGCGTGATGTATGCACTAAATGGTTTTGGGAAAGTCTTTATGTGCAAAGAAAAGCTGAGCAGACTAAACTCTTAAATTCGGCAGTACAGGTAGCTAGAAAAGTCTGGCCCGAACAGGAGTTATGGACCAGGTTTGCAAGTAGCTTATCCCAGACGGATAGAAATTTAACTTATTATGATGAACAAATCCCCTATCTTCTGGCCAAAGCTTTGTCTGCCCAGAGTCTCAAAAACTGGTTTTTGAGCTCTAACCATTTAAATAAGATTACTACCTTAAAGATTAGAAACTTTTGGACCAGACTAGAGAAACTTATTCAGGCACCGGCTAGTTCTCTAGTCGAAATAGATTTGCAAGCCTTTAAAAGTTATGCTTTTTTTGAAGTTTATGGCTATGAGTTAAAGAAGATAATCCCCAAATATTGGTTTGTATCAAGCCTTGATCTTCCATCATGGAACAACTTCCTGGATCAATTAAAAAATTTATCTCCGCAAGCAGGCCTAAAACTTATTGAAAATGAGCTCTCTTCCTCACTTTTATCCTCCCGGATTAAATCAAATTTAAAAGTCCTTTTATTTATCTATCAAATTCAGACAGATAAGTTTGACCAGGCTTTAAAAACCTGGGCTATTCTGGAAAATTACAAGGATATTCCCTTAAGCCTTGCATTGTGCGCAGCCTTGCTTGCTAAAAGTGATCATCCTCTTGCTCCCTATCCCAGCTATCTCTACCCAATTTCTAAAGACCTTCTCCAGGCAGCATGTCTTGGCTCTGGTTCAACTTTGT
Organism: Desulfovulcanus sp.; assembly: GCF_982781345.1. NCBI lineage: Bacteria > Pseudomonadati > Thermodesulfobacteriota > Desulfovibrionia > Desulfovibrionales > Desulfonauticaceae > Desulfovulcanus > Desulfovulcanus sp. The sequence goes on along the minus strand of NZ_CEYAEZ010000051.1, from coordinate 1,852 downwards.
CCGCTCCTTTTTGGCTGGAAACAGATGAAAAAAAGGCGGCCGACCTGCTTTCAATTTATCCCTTGGACCGTTTACTAAGTTACCTGGGCTGGAAGAACCAATTAGAAAACCAAAAGAGTAATCTGGCAGCAAAACATCTGGCCTTTTTGTTCCCCAAAACTCCAGCCGGTCAGGAGGGATTTTTATCCCTGGCTCGTGCTGCCTATAGAAACGGGCATAAAACACTGGCTTGGAAATATTTGCAAAATATACAGGAAGATCTACTGGATTCCAGGAAACAAGTGGATTTAATCGAGGCCAAGGCAGGTATTTTAATGGATTTAGGCCAAACTCAGGAGTCTCTAAAAACATATACCCTACTTTTAAATAAAGCCCCAGAGAGATTATCCGCAGAGAAAAAATTAAAGCTGGCTCTTTTGGCCCAGCAGAGCAATAAATGGGAACTGGCGGAAAATATTTTGACTAATTTATGGCAAGAAAGAAAAAACCTCTCCCCTGCCCTGCAGGCAGAAATTCTGTTTTGGCTGGGTGAAGGGGCCCAATATCAGGGTAAAACTGACCAGGCCCTGGACTATTACCTGAAATTAGCCTGGCAGTTTCCTGAACAAAATATTTGGGCCATCACTGCCCTGTACCGTGCCGGACAAATATATGAACAGAAAGGAATGCTTCAAGCAGCAAAAAACTTATATCAAACGGTTTTAAAAAATGCAGATCGCAAGAGTCAAAAAGAAGCTGCCAAACAAAGGCTTAATTCCATAGAGGCCAAAGAAAAGAGGCAAGTTGGAGAAAGCGGGATAATGTTTTAATATAACAGTGCGCCAGAAATAACGACAAATGCTCAAACACCCTGATGTTCTTCTTGTCATACTGATGAAAGCAGGATAAAAAAGTAAAAAAGTGTAAAACTGAAATCTTATCATAACGTCATGGGAAAATATCAGCCTTTTAAATTACGTTATCAGAGACAAAAAGAGCGTTTTTTTCGCCTGCAAAAACAGGTACAAAAGGCAATTGATTGTCTTTATCAGCACGGAGCTGAACAAGTTTATATCTTTGGCTCATTTTTAAAGCCTGAGCGCTTTGATGAGCACTCTGATATTGATTTAGCTGTTAAGGGCATTGATAATCTCCATACAAGATTAAAAATTGAAGCCCGGTTAATGCAAATTTTTCAGGACGCCGACTTTGACCTTGTGTGGCTTGATGACGAAACAGAAATAAAGCCCCATATTTTAAAGGCAATAAAAAAAGAAGGCAAATTATGCTTGCAATTTTAAAGGCAGAAGTTCAGGCAGAATTAAAAGAGATAGAGCAAAGCAAAAAGCTGATTACAAAAAATCTTGATTTTTTAGATTCCGAATTAGGTAGTAACAGCGAATATTTTCATCAGGTGCTGTGCAGAGATATTGGATTTATTATACATTCAATTTATACGGGATACGAACGTATCCTGAAACGAATTATTAAACAAATTGATGGTTATTTACCGGAAGGCGGATCATGGCACAGAGAACTCTTAAACAGAGCTACCCTTGAAATTCCAGGTATCCGTCCTCCTATCATCAACAAGGAACTATCAGAAAATCTAGAAGAACTTCTGGGATTCAGGCATGCTTTAAGAAATTTATATATTCATCAGCTAAAAGAAAAACGAATAAGAGAATTAGCCAGATTAACCATTGAAACATTTTCCTTGTTTCAAAGTCAGCTAGAAAACTTTTTCGCTAATTTTTCAGATAACTCAACTATCTGACATGATTAACATCCTCAAATTACTACACAATTGAAGAGTGTATTTTCTGAAATGCATTACAAACGGGTTGGGTAACACATCTTGGCGAAGATTGCG
>NZ_CEYAEZ010000050.1:0-19495 GCF_982781345.1 Desulfovulcanus sp. | reverse complement strand
ATTCTTAGTGAAAACAAAGAGTTAAACAAAAAAGACTGCGAAATGATGCTTGAGAGGATGCCAGATGTTGTTGGACAATATAAAAAATATTAGACTTGAGTCCAATTACAGGGTGGAATTAGTTCTTGAAACGACTTGGCTGACGCCATACATTTTTCTTAACCTTAGCTGTAGGAGAAGCCACGGCATTATTATCGTAAGCAGTCAGCTTTCAGCAAAAAGAGAACAATCAATACAAGACGGTAAGTAGTGAATCTAAATGGCTATTTCAAAATATGGCGCACAATGCGTAACTTACGGCTTTCATTAATCTTGTTAAACGCTTGCTACAAATCAAGTCTGCATGGTGCTCAGGTGGTAATAATAGGCCTTTTTCTTTAACAGCTCTCCACGGGTCCCGGTTTCGATCACGCGTCCTTTATCCATCGCGATAATCATATCGCAACTCTTGATGGTGGAAAGCCGGTGGGCAATAATTATAGTTGTCCGCCCTTTCTTGATCGCCTGTAGGTTGTCGCGGATTATTCTTTCCGATTCATAATCCAACGCCGACGTGGCTTCGTCAAATATCAGTATCCGCGGACCGGTAATGAGTGCTCTGGCGATGGCGATTCTCTGTCGCTGTCCGCCTGAGAGACTGGAGCCTCTTTCCCCCACCACAGTGTCATACCCTTTAGGAAGCTGAGCGATAAACTCGTGAGCGCCCGCAAGCTGGGAGCACTTTATGATCAGTTCCATCGACGCGTCAGGCCGGGCCAGAGCGATGTTTTCCCTAATAGTGCCGCTGAAAAGATAATTTTCCTGAAGAACCACGCCGATATTGTATCGCAACCACACAGGATTCATGTGTCTTATGTCGATACCATCGATGTAAATTGCTCCTTCGTTAGCGATATACAACCGCTGAATAAGCTTTGCGATCGTGCTCTTACCGCTGCCACTTCTGCCAACTATCCCCACACTAGTGCCAGCATCAATATTAAAGCTAACTTTGTCAACCACATTGGGACCGTTTGGCGAGTATTTAAACGAGACCCCCTCAAGCCTGAGGTTGCCTTTAAGCCGGGGCAGGGTAACGGCCTTGGTAGACGTGACCTCTAGCGGATGATTAAGAATATCGCCCAGGCGGTCAACAGACAACAGGGCCTGTTGAAAATCGTTCCACAAATTGACCAACCGCAGCACCGGGCCGGAGAACTGGCTGGCGAACATCTGGAAAGCGATTAGCTGACCGATGGTCAAATCGTTTTGCATCACCAATTTGACCCCGATATAGAGGACAGATATGGTCATAAGTCTTTGCAAGGTCCTGGACAAAGTGCCGGATATATTGGTCATATTGGCCAACCTGAAACTCGAATTGACATATTTGCCCAGGCGGTCTTCCCATTTTTTTCGCATCGACCCCTCAACCGCCAGCGACTTTACCGTCTGAATCCCTGTAACCGACTCGATAAGGTAGGAGTTGGACGCTGCGGCCATCTGGAACTTGTCTTCAAGCCTTCTTCTCAGCTCCGGGGTTATAGTGAGATACAGGATGGCGATTATTGTCACAAAAGCTAAGACAATCAGGGTCAGCTTGACGCTATAAAGCAGCATTACCGCCACGAAGACAAATGAAAAAAACAGGTCGATAATGACCGACACGGCCTTGTTGGTGATAAACTCCCTGATAGTGTCAAGTTCTCTAACCCTTGCCGCGATGTTGCCAACCTTTCTCGCTTCAAAGTACCTAAAAGGCAAGGCGAGCAGATGATTGAACAATTTGGCACCTAGTTTGGCGTCCAGCTTGCTTGTGGTATGAATGAAGATATAATTCCGGGCCAAGTTCAGAAGTAGTTCGAAAACCATCACCGCTCCAAAGGCCACTGCCAGCACGTCGAGGGTTGTCATGCTCCGGTGCACAATCACCTTGTCCAGGATTACCTGGGTGAAAAGCGGCGTCACCAAGCCGAAAAGCTGGACCACGAAAGAGCCCAGCAACACCTCGCCGATAATCCGTTTGAACTTCACTATCTCGTTCAGAAACCACTTGAACCCGAAAACGGTCTGAGACGATAAGGGCCTGTTCTTTAAAATTATAAACCTGCCGGAAAATACCTCGTCGAATTCTGCGAAACTTTTTTCAACTGTTTTCTTTTCCGCGGGCACAAACAACAAAACCTTGTCCTTATCCTGGTTAACCTTGAGCAGGACAACATAGGAATTGTCATTACAGACAACTATCGCCGGCAGCGGATATTTATCAGCCGCTTTCTCCAGAGAAATGTCTTTTTTGAGTCTAGCCCGAAAACCGTATTGTTTGGCGATTCTTAAAAGTTCTTCGGGTCTTGTTTCGTCATTGTCAATGCCGAACTCTCTCACTATGGCGCGAATATCCACGTCGACCTGGTTTATCCGGGCAACTACGTCGAAAGAAATCAAGGCGGTATTCATTTAACAACACTTTCAGTAAGAAATTTCAGGTGTATCCTGTTGGAAACCCGCTCAATCTTCTTAAGCGTTATATCAAGCTGTCTGGTAAGCAATTCCACCTGCTGTTTCAGCAAAGATATCCGGTCGGTTATTTTATGTTCAGTCAACCTTTGCGCCATTTCATACTTGTTGTCGGCCTGCGCTAGACACTCATTCCACCTGGTTCTGCTGTGCTCGAACAGGCGCGCATTGTCCACCAGGGTGTTGATCTTTTTTTTCTGCTCAGCAAGCTTTTTGTCTCTCTGTAATTCGAGCCTGTAAAGCTCTGTTTTAAGCTGTTGCCCCCTTGCCATGTCCCCGAACCCCTGGAACAGGTTAAGATCGACTACTACGCCGACCGATACGTTCCTTTTCCGCATGGAGCTAAAAGAGGAAGTGAAACTCGCTGAATCTTTGCCATAAAACCGGTAGGAAGAATACATGCTCAGTTTCGGCAGCCTTTCTCTCTTTAGAATTTCGTATTCCGCGACCTTTTTGGCGATTTCAATATCATATGCCATAATTTCGGGCATCTGGCTAACATCCGGCCTGGTGAGTTTGGCCTTTGTGTCAGGAAAATCTTCGAACTGGACGCTGTCCACCTCATATGTTTCGCCAGTGTAGAACATTAACGTATTTAAAACTCTTTGCAGCTCCAGCCTGTAACTATCTAGATCCTTGGCCTTATCGGCAAGATCGATTGCCGCATCAGTTACGTTTATTTTCCCCGCGGCGCCCGCCTTGTAAAGCTTTTGGGTAAGGCGGTAGATCTCTTTTTTCAGTTTGAGTATCTCTTTGAAGGTGCGAATATTTTTAGTCAGGACCAGCCCTTTTGTATAGAGCGACAGCACATTTACCTTTATATCGGTGACAAGCCTGGCTAACGCAAGTTCGGCGAGTTTTATATCTCTCTTGGTATTGTCGTATTTCATTCCTCTGGCGCCGAAATCAAAGAGGTTGTAGTTGAGATTAACTGACAGCGAATGCTGGTAAGTCGAGTCGTTACTATTTAAAGTCGTCTCGCCGACATAGGCTATGCCTTTGGCTTCTTTATCCAGATCGCGGACATATTCGTTGTTCAACCTTACGGACAAGGTAGGAAAATACATGGCCCTGGCCTCTGTGAGTTTCAACTTGTTGATCTTTATATCAACTTCAGCGATCTTGAGGTCGTAAGATTTCTTAATAACTTTTTCGATAACGCGATCAAAATCCAGTGTTCGGGCATCAACCGGCCGCAAGGCAAACAGCGCAAAGAGGACGGTGGCAAGAACACATCTAAACGAGTGGACCGCATGGCTTGAGCTTGGAGTTGAAAATTCAAACATTACTGTCTGTTGAAGGATGTAATTGAAAAACGACGACCTTGGCTTGTTGAATAGCTAAATACTGTCCGCTAACCCTCTTTTTATGCATGATTCCAGGAATTGACGACTATATATGAATTGTTCATCCTGTTTGACATTTTTTATAGAATTTAACGCTATTACTTCATTAGCTGCAAAAGCAAGCAACTACTGAACAATCCAGTAGATATGGGTGTTGGTAAGGTATGAGCCGATTGAAAGCTCATGCCCTTCGATAGCGTTATTGGTGTAGCTCTGGTTTGTAATTGTTACTCTGTCTCCCTCACTGTATTCGAACACAAGATTTGACCCTTCCATGAAAAGGGCAACGTCATCTTTTGTGACGCCCTCTCCGCGGTTGAATACAATTGTCATAAACCCTGGCACCTCCGATAAAATCTTCTCCCTGAGCACCTCTTAGAGTATCATCGCTGCTGGCCCGGCATAAAGATAGTCAACTCCTTCAACTCCCATTAAGGTATCAACGCCAGTCCAGTATAAACTTTATCGTTGCCATCTCCCCCTGCATCTCATTACTGCCTAATGTAGCCATGATAATATCGTCTCCACCTTTCGCATAAATTACATGGCTTAGCTCTGTATCTCTTGTCTTGTTTGTATCGCCTATTCTTATATGAAAAGTTATGTCTTTCAGACCAGAATAGTTCCATCTACAAACACAATTCGTTACTCTTTTGATAGATAACTAACGCCATAAATCATGCCCTTGCTATCTCCCACGCTGAATATATAAATATCGACTCACTGCCTACTTCTATGCATCATTTCCATCATATGCACAATCACCCAAAAGTATTAATTTTGATATTTTTTTCGGCTAAAATCATAATACTTTTCTAATACTAAAGTACTAGAGTAAAACGAAACAACTAATACCTTGGTATTAGAAAAAGTATTAAACAAACTTTGGCTATTATGGTCAATTCTTAGTGAAAACAAAGAGTTAAACAAGAAAGACTGCGAAATGATGCTTGAGAAGATGCCAGATGTTGTTGGACAAAATAATTGGTTGAGTAGTTGAGCAGGTAAGTGGTTGACTAGGTAGGATGGTCTGTGGATATAGGACTCTGGAGTAAAATTTTTCCCAGATTGCCGCCAAATTCTCGATTATTACCACTGCACAGAGTATCTGTACAGGTTTGATTCCTTAATTATGACAAAATTTTGCTAAATAGGAACAAAAAAAGAGAAAACAATCAGCAGATGCAATGCCAAAATTAAGGCTTCTCAAAAATCAGTGCAAATAGCGGATGCGCCCACGGATATCTCCGTTGCTAAAGCCATTAGGAAGAGGAGAAGACTCACTGAAAGTTGAAAAGGGCTACTCTCCGCCCTGTGTTCACTTAGGCGTTTAAAAATGCCTAGCGACCCACTGCGCGGCCTGATACCTGTTGGAAACGTTGATTTTGTTGTAAATATTGTAGATATGTGTCTTGACGGTGTTTGGGCTAATGCTAAGATAGTCGGCAATGTCCTTATTGCTGGCTCCATGAGCAAGCATGCTAAGTATTTGTTTTTCTCTGGAGGACAAGCCATAGGAAGCAGCACTCTCTAGCGGCTCATCGGCGGAAGTTTTTGGTTCCAACAGGCATTTCCACAAGATTTCTCTAGAATACCACCACTCCCCCTTCAAAATTGCAGAAATACCTTTGAGGAACATCTCCAGTTCTTCGTCCACATAAAAAATGCCCCGCACGCCTCGAGTCATTGCTTCTTTTTCAATTCCCTTGGCTGGCTCTACATTAAAAAGGGCCATTAGACATTGGGACAGGTTCCACTCTGTCTTAGATTTGATCACGACCCACAAGTCAGCGAGATCAGTGTTTAGGCAATCCAGCAGCAAACACGCCCGGACCAACTTGTTATCTACATTGGAGTGGAAACGCAGCCTTGAACCGGTCGTGCACTTTAACCCTATTTTCGTTTCTAGGAACGAAACAATAAGTTTATTTTGTAGTTTATTCGAGCCGACAATATGAATTGAAGTTACGGGTATTAAATCCGGAGCTATCTTCATTTGTATTTAGTCACTACAAATTTTAGGTGAAAATTAACCCTCGGCAAATGATCACAAAACTGATTTGCACTATTACTGGAAACGAATTTGTGTCGGGTTAGCCGGGGGACGCAAATACAGTCGATGATAAAAATCTATTTTTCATGGCCGATAGTAGAAGTGGTACAATGGAACAGGCCACTCAAGCTATTTTAAAGTTTGCATACATACCATTATAATTTTCTATAAATCAGCCTTACAAAAATTGTCAAGCAAAGAAGTTATCCAGGAACTATTATAAACAAAATACCACCAACAACCTCTAACTGCCTGCCAAAAAAATAATACTCCCCCTTTTTGTAACTTTACCGTAACCAATTCGATGTATGATATTTTTTGCAAAAAACTACATTCCTTACTGACGACGTAAATATATTTTTATTTTAGGTTCTTTCCATTTCGAGTCTCGTCGGCTCCGCCACAAAACAAAAAATAAGGGATTAGGTAGTTTTACCTAAGCCCTTATTTTTTTGATCTTCTTAAAATCTCTTCAATTTTCTCGCTTTTAAGGTCCCAAACTACTTTATTTATCCTTTTGTTATCATCATTTTTTAAATTACTCTTCAAACTGCATCTAGTTTACCTGACTACCTGAACCAGATAAAGAAAAACAAGACTCCAACCATTTTGCGGCAACTATCCACTTCATGTAGTTTTTTTATCGTTGCCACTGGACAGCACAAGGGGTGCGTAACGCTAGATGTTCAACTGTCAATGGCCAAAAATATTTTCCTCTCTTCGTCATTCCGAGGGAGCGAAACGACCGAAGAATCTCTCGTGTAGCGAACGAAATTCTTCGCTTCGCTCAGAATGACGTAACCAGAACAACTAGCGAATGCACCAACACAAGGGGCGGAGCAAAGACAAAATTTTTTTCTACCACATAATTTTCTCTTTTCATTCACAGTGTTGGAAACAAATTCATCATGGTTTTAGGAGCTTAAATCCGGTTTCCGGTTCAAGTACTCGTGCAGCCGTAGTATCAAGCAGTTCAAAAAGAATAACCTCCATTACATGCCATACCTTCACTCCTGCGCGAACACATCCGGTTACGGAAGACGACTTTCTCCCACAAGCCATATGCATATGTAACAAAGGATTGCCTTCTTCATCAGGGAAAAGAGTCCCGGTCCCAACTATCTCATGCACATTGCCCAAGATATGCACCATTGGCTTCACAGGGTTTACTCGTCCCTGTTCAGGCCCCACCACAAGCTTGCTTCCTTTATCCGCACCGCCGACTATGATTAAGGCAGCGGCTTTAATGGAGTGTTCACGAGCAAATTGTTCAATTACCTCATGGACAACCTCACCGTCTTCAAGACGGAGAATAAAAATGCGTCCCTGTTTGGCCTGCGAATATTTCATGGTTTAACCTCGTTAGTTTCCTTTAAGATTGTCAATGCTACTGCTACCATATGTCATTCGAACCATTTTTATTTTCAAATTGCATTAGCAATTACAACTAGTCAATTGTTTGCTGGCCATAGTCTGAGGCAAAAGCCCCCTAAGCCCAATTTTTTTAAAAATCTCTTTATCCTTCACGATTCCTGCCACTCCCAACATCTCCGATAAAAACGTTCCAAACTCTTGCGACAATCTCGGAATTCAAAAGTTACCGGACTTTTGCTTGCTGCCCAAAATTTTCGAAAAAAATATTTAAACATCTGACCTTCAGATACAATACAAAGTATGTTAATCTAATGTCTAGCTCTCATTGGAGACAGGTCTTTTTTGTAAAATTTTTTTCTCTTTTTGACTTAAGTCAATCCAAATTTGAAAAAGAAGGTTATTGTAAGGCCAGATAACATAAAAAGAAGGAGGTTTACACGATGGTAAAACGCAAAATTATCCACATAGATGAGGAACTTTGCAACGGCTGTGGCCAATGTATCCCGGCATGTGCTGAAGGTGCCCTGGCCATTATTGATGGCAAAGCCAAAATTGTGGCTGACAAGTTTTGTGATGGTCTTGGAGCTTGTCTGGGGCATTGTCCTACAGGAGCCTTAAAGATTATCGAACGCGAAGCAGATGAATTTGATGAAGAGGCAGCCATGGCCCATGTGCAGGCTCAAAAATCAGATAGTGATCGCCGAGAAGTTCAAAAAGAAGAACATGGGGGTTGTCCTTCGGCTAAACCCATGGTCTTGTCCCCCTGCGCCCAGGCCAACATCCCCCAGACTCAGGAAGGCTCCAACCTTTCCCACTGGCCAGTACAGATAAGGCTTATTCCTCCTAGTGCGCCTTTTTTAAAAGAAGCTAATCTGCTGGTAACAGCCGATTGTGTGCCAGTGAGTTTGCCCACTTTTCAGTCACAGTTTCTGCCGGGTAGAGTAGTGATGCTAGGATGCCCTAAGTTTGACCCGGCAAATGAATATGTACAGAAATTTGTCCAGATTTTTAGCCAGAACGACATCCAGTCGGTTGTTGTTTTGGAAATGGAAGTGCCGTGTTGTTCTGGGCTACATAAAATTGTGCTTCAGGCATTAAAGTTGGCCGGCAAAAGTTTGCCCGTTAAAAGAATTATTGTCCGCAGAAACGGGCAGAGTGAGGAAGAACCTCTATCAATGTTTTAGAAGTAGGATAGTGTTTGTGTAATAATGAGTCGAAAGTCTAGGAGTCCAGAGTCAAGGACAGTTGAAATCTTGAGCAGAAATGTCTCTGGCTCTTAGACTCTCGACTCCTCCCTTTCTTTAGCCCTTCCCCTTTCTTAATTCATATCCCCCGATACAAAGCTGCTATTGGGATAAGTTTAACACCTCCAATATTCTGGTATTCATCTCCAGTATAAAACAGGAATAATTTTACCGGACGTTCAGTTGCTCTTCCAAATTCTACAAGATTACGTACATCCTTTGGGCCAGGTTTGCTGGTTGTTTTAATTTCCACTGCATAGACTTCATTATTACTCTCCCATATCAAATCTATTTCTCTGCCCGCTGCGCTTTTATAATAATAAAACTTGTCAGCCTGAATAAAACCCAGCTTTCTTCTCTTTTCAAGTTCGGCAATCACAAAATTCTCTATTAGCTGACCCTCATTCACCTTAACGCGCAAACTATAAATAATGCCATTATCAGCGAAATAAGTTTTTGCAGCCTTAATATAACGTTTAGCCGGTCCATACTGATAGCCATGCAATTTAAAGATAAGCTGTGACTGGAAAAGAGAATTAAGATATTTTTTTGCTGTTGGAAAACTAACACCTGCTTCCCTGGCAAAATTTGACACCTCAAGATGAGAACCTATGGACCGTGCCAAATTGACAAAAATTGCGTACAGACCGTCAAGATTTTCAATATTGGCTAGTTGCATGAGGTCTCTAGTAAAATAGGTATTCCTATAGTTTATCAAAAGATCTTCTTTAGCTTTTTTATCAGGCTGTGTAATGACTTCAGGAAACTGGCCAAAGGTAATGGCATCAGGCAACTGACGCTGCGCTTCTTTAAGCTTTATCAAAGAAAGTTCTTCTGAAAAAATATGATGGGTGGGTTGTCCGCGATCTTCTCCCCAGCAGGCTGTGGGCAGTGAGTAGATATTAATTCGTCCGGCAAGGGTGTCAGCTGTCGAGTCAAGCAGACCGATGCTGCTTGATCCGGTCATCATGAAAATAGCACCAAAGTTGTCTATGACGTATTTTGAAGCTATTGTAAGTATGGGCAATCTTTGAATTTCATCAATAATCGCCTTTGTACCCAATTCGCTGATAAAACCTTTTGGATCCCGTTTTGCCCACTCAAAATAATCCAAGTCATCAAGGGTGACGTAATGAAAGTCAGGAAACCTGGATCTGAGCAGGGTTGTCTTACCGCACCGCCTTGGCCCGATAATCAGAGAACTTTTTTCGGGCTCTATGAATAACCATCTTTCAAACATAGTTTAAAAGTAACATGGATATTTTGAAAGTCAAGTTTCAAAATAGCTACCATTAACAACTCAGCTATCAAAAACAGATTTATCGTTTTCGATATATGGAGTATATGGGATAAAGTTGGCCGGTAAAAGTTTGCCCGTTAAAAGAATTATTGTCCGCAGAAACGGGCAGAGTGAGGAGAAACCTCTATCAATGTTTTAGAAGTAGGATAGTGTTTGTGGACACTACTCAGGGACAGAGAACAATCAAGAGATATCTCTAGTTTGCCTTAATCAAGGTTATACAGTCTTGAGGGCAAGTGACAACAGCCTCTTCGATTTGTTCTTCTGTCCCTGCCAAAGGGTCCAGAATAAAAGCTTTTCCGGTTAGCTCATCAATGGCAAACACTTGTGGACAGATTTCTACACAGGCTTCACATCCTGAACACTGTACCCGATCAATGAAGATTTCTCTATCCATTATGATTTCTCGCATGTAGACTAAAAAGGTTAAAGACGGCTAAGCCCAAGCGCGATTTCTTTTAACTTCTCCTGATCTTTCAAAGTAACAGTATTTCCATTAATTTCAATTAACCCTTTGTCCTTAAATTTTTTTATCACTCTTGACAAAGTTTCGGGAATCGTGCCTAGTAAACTAGCTAACTGATTTTTATTTATATCTAAGCTAAATGTGCTTTTCCCCTTAGTTTCTAAAAGCAAGAGGAAATGGGCGGCTAATCGGGCAGGCACTTCCCTTAAACTCAAATCCTCGATTTTAGCCACCAATTCTCTAAGGCGCAAAGCAAATAATCCCAAAAGATGTAGCCCTAAATCAGGACTTTGGGCCAAAAGTTCCCTAAAACTTTGTCTGGGGAAAAATAGAATAGTGCTGTCTTGCAAGGCCTGGGCATTGGCCGGATATTTCTGGTCAAAAAAGACAGCCACTTCAGCAAAGATCTCTCCCGGACCAAAGATATGCAGGATATGCTCTTTGCCCATAAAAGAAAGTTTAAAGATTTTAACTTTGCCCCTAACCAAGGCATAAAACCCTTTTGCCGGATCGTTTTCATAAAAAATATCTTCTCCTGCCTGATATTCTTTGACGATAACGATCCGGGCCAGACTTTTTAATTCTTCTTCTGGAAGCTGGCTTAAGAGTGGTATCTGTTTTATTTGTTCTAGATTAGTCATTTTGATGATTATAAATTAGTTGTTGCAATTAAAAATTTAAGCTACGAACAAAGGCCTTCATGCTACAGAGGCAGTAAGTTCGCCTTTGATAGTAGCACCATTACTTATAACTCGTAGTTCACGAGTAAAAAAGTTTCCGTTTTAAGTATACACTATTTTCGCGATAAATTTGACTTAAGTCAATGTCTGGATGTGAAGAAACAACTATCTCTTCTTCCCAAGGTTGAGGGGATGTGTTATTTTATGGATATTAACAAAAACTTATCACTAAACAATTTAAGCTCAGGTACTTAAATTTGAGTGCCTGGAGGGAGGAAACGTTATGTTTTGTTATCAATGCGAGCAAACAGCCAAAGGAACAGGATGTGTAAAGGTTGGAGTATGCGGCAAACAATCTGATGTTGCTGCTCTGCAGGACCTTTTAATTTATGCTTTAAAAGGCTTATCTCAGGTGGCATTAGCAGGCCGAGAAGTAGGTGTAAATGAACGAGAAGTAAATGTATTCACCTGCGAAGCCTTATTTTCTACCTTAACCAATGTTAATTTTGATCCGCAGCGTGTAGCCGATCTCGTAAAAGAGTGCGTCCGTTTAAGAGACGAGTTAAAACAAAAGGTCGTGGATGCTGGAGGACAAGTACCTGATTCTGGCCCAGCTGTTTTTGAACCAGCAGCCACTCTTGAGGAAATGGTGGCTCAGGGTGAAGAACATGGTATTCTGGCAGAAAAGGACCCTGATCCAGATATCCATTCCTTAAAGCAGACTTTAATTTACGGCATCAAAGGTATATCAGCTTATGCTGATCATGCCCAGATTTTGGGTCAGGAAGACGATGAAGTGTACAAGTTCATCCAAAAAGGGCTGGTAGCAACCCTGCGCCAGGACATGGATCTGGGCCAATGGGTAGACTTGGTACTAGAATGCGGTCGGATAAATGTACGGACCATGGAGCTTTTAGATGCTGGCAATACATCAACCTATGGTCATCCAGTACCCACAGAAGTCCCTCTTGGGGCAAAAAAAGGAAAGGCCATTCTCGTCTCAGGTCACGATTTAAGAGACCTGGAACTGATCCTGAAACAAAGTCAGGGCAAGGGCATTTATGTTTATACTCACGGAGAGATGCTTCCCTGCCATGGCTATCCTGAACTGAAAAAATACGAACATTTTTATGGGCACTATGGTACAGCCTGGCAAAACCAACAAAAAGAATTTGCCAAGTTCCCCGGGGCCATTGTCATGACCACTAACTGCCTGCAAAAACCTCTTGATAATTACAAGGGAAACATCTTCACTACCGGCCTTGTAGCCTGGCCAGGAGTGAAGCATATTCAAGACAAGGATTTTACCCCGGTTATTGAAAAGGCCCTGGAAATGGAAGGGTTTACAGAAGACACAGACAAAGGCACTGTTATGGTTGGATTCGCCCGCAATGCCGTACTTTCCGTAGCCGACAAGATTATTGAGGCGGTAAAGGCAGGCAAAATCAGGCATTTCTTCCTGGTCGGTGGTTGTGATGGTTCCAAACCAGGCCGAAGCTACTACACGGAATTCGTGGAAAAAGTTCCTGAAGACTGCATTGTTTTGACCCTGGGTTGTGGCAAGTTCAAGTTCTTTGATAAAAAACTTGGAGATATTGACGGAATCCCCAGACTTCTGGATGTGGGTCAGTGTAACGATGCATATTCTGCAGTCCAGATAGCCCTGGCCCTGGCCAAGGCCTTTGACTGCGATATCAATGACCTACCTTTGTCCCTTGTTTTGTCCTGGTATGAGCAAAAAGCCGTGGCAATCCTGCTCTCTCTCTTGGCCTTGGGAGTAAAAGATATTCGCCTTGGGCCCTCACTGCCGGCTTTTATCAGCCCAAATGTCCTGGATTTTCTAGTTAAAAACTACGATATTAAGCCCATTTCTACTCCAGAGGAAGATCTAAAAGCCATATTGGGCTAAAACTAACCCCTCTTTGCACAAAACACATAAAAAACGAGAGCCGGGTTAAACCCGGCTCTCGTTTTTTATTGTATATTCTATTTATTAAATTATTCTAAGACAGCTTTAGCAAAAGCTCCAAAACCAATTTCGTCTATAAAATGACCTAGGCGCTTCCTGGTTTTGGAACTTTCATAAAACTTAATGATTTTCTCGGTTACTTCTAATGCTTCTTCAGTGCTTAAACCTTGTATTAACTTTTGTGCCAACCTTGGCTTGGCTCCGCCCTGGCCACCTACTGTAATTGTCCAACCATCTGACATCCCAATGAAGCCTAACTCTTTAATGCAATTCTCTGCGCATTGGTTAATACAACCGGAAACACCTATTTTAAATTTATTAGGCAAATCATATCCATGATAAAGTTTATCCAGTTCCAGACCCAGGGACAGGGAATCCTGCTTTGCCAGTGAGCAAAAAGTTGTGCCCGGACAAACTTTAATACTACGCACACATAGACCTACAGCAGCTCCAGGCTGAACTCCCAGTTCTTCCCAAATTTTGTCAATGTCTTCCTCTTTGACACCGACCAAGGCAATCCTGGCGGCACTAGTTACTTTTAAAGCTGCCACTCCGTATTTTTCAGACACATCAGCTAATTTCCTCAGAAACTCCGGAGCAACAATGCCTGCTGGCAAGTGTGGGACAATAGCGTAAGTAGTTTTATCTCGTTGTAACACAGCTCCTTTCTTAGCCATAATTTTTTCCTCCTTATTTTGATGTGGATGCAGTTAACTGTTATATCTTATACCCTTTAGATGTAGGTCACACCAAGGTTTAATTCTCCACAGGTGCATAATAACACCGCTTAGGCGAATGCACGAGGCCCTTTTCCCTTAACTTCTTAATTGCCTTTGATACTTCCTTGCTATCAACCCCCAACGACTTTGCCACATCTCCCGGCCGTACAGGTTTTTGCGCATCTTTCATGGCCTTTAAAACTTTTTCCTCAATATCCATTATGCTTACCTCCCTTTTTGAAAAGTTATTACTTGTTGTTAGTAATGATTATTATTATCAAATATTTACTTCTTGTCAATCCATTTCTAAATCAAACTTATCGACAATATAATATAAATAAATTCAGATAGTTAGCCAGGCCAAAAACTTCCAATCCACATTCTACGAACTATTCTGTCCCATTAATCAAACAAACAAATTACACTTTAAAATACCTTAAATTAAAATAGCTTTTACTACAAGTACAAAAAATATTAACACCAACCACTCCATCAATAACTAAATTTCCATCTCTTAAATTTTGGGATTTACAAATAAATCTTTTGTGAAAACTCAAAGAAAAATTGGGGGGGTAGTAAGATAAAAAAATTTCTATACTCTATTGCTGAGTAAATTTAACAAATTTTGAACGAAGATTAGGCAGGATGATGCTACAAGTGTAGCTTGTTTCTTTGTAAACTAACTTAGTAATCTAACACACAATTTCGATTGCAGACTGTCTTTAATTAAATTTTTATATTTACCTTGTCATTATTGCCATCAAAGGCCAACTGGCACTCAGGACAAAGTCCAAAAAAATCAAAGCTATATCCAAGAACTTTAAATCCGGAAAAACCCTTAGATTTAAGCTCAATACTCGGTTCATAATCAACATCACAAACACGTCCGCACTCAATGCATCGAACATGGCAATGCGGCTTTGGATTGCCATCAAACCTTTTTTGCCGCCCAGCTATATCCAATTTTTGGATCAAGCCCATCTCACACAAAATATCCAGGTTTCGGTACACTGTGCCCAAACTAATTTTCGGCAAGCTTTTGCGCACCATATCATAAACTTCATCCGCGGTCGGATGAGTTTTTACTCCTTTCAAGGCCTCTAAAATTACCTTTCTTTGCTTGGTTAAACGTTTACCTTTTGGTAATTTCATTTTCTCCTCCTATTAAAGAAAAATTATTATCTATTTGAATACGGAGAAAATTTCAGTCAAACTAACTCTAAAGAAAGCTCAGCTTCTGCAAAAAATCTAAAAAAGATAAAAAATTATTTTAAAATTTTAGAAAGCAAGGTTGACAGAAGTCAAAGCATCATTAGGTTTGTTCAACGAACTCTTTCCTAAAAAATCTTTTTGGGAGCCAGTTTAATTAATAATAATTATTAATTAAACTTTTGTCAAATAGAACTCTAAACCAAAATCTGGAGGTAAGTATGAGCTGCAAAACACCATTACTCGGGAAAAAGATGCCTGAGCTGGTGGTCAAAACTACACATGGCCAATTAAAGCTCCCTGAAGATTACAAAGGGAAGTGGTTCATTTTGTTCAGTCATCCGGCTGACTTTACACCTGTTTGCACAACAGAGTTTGTAGCGTTTCAAAAACGTTATGATCAGTTTAAAGACTTAAATTGTGAACTAATCGGCCTATCCATTGACCAGGTCTTTTCTCATATCAAATGGGTGGACTGGATTAAAGAAAACCTGGACGTTGAGATAAAATTTCCTATCGTTGCTGATGACATGGGGCAGGTAGCCAAAAGTTTAGGCATGATTCATGAGGGAAAAGGGACCAATACCGTACGCGCACTATTCGTTGTCGACCCGGAGGGCACCCTACGTCTTATGCTCTATTACCCGCAAGAATTAGGTCGAAATATAGATGAAATTTTGCGCATAGTTAAAGGCCTGCAAACTTCGGATAGCAATGGTGTGGCCATACCAGCCAATTGGCCTAACAATGAACTTATTAATGACCATGTAATTATTCCTCCAGCATCTGATGAAAAAACCGCCAAGGAACGTAAGGGACAAGAGAATTGTTATGATTGGTGGTTTTGCCACAAAAAGATTTGATCCCCTCCATACCCCCTAAACCATCTCCTGCGCCCCCTTCTTAATGCGGGACGACGACGGAAATATAAAAAAGCGGGCATTTAAGCCCGCCTTTTTTATATTTCAGACTATTAGACTCCACTTCTTCATATTCCCAAAATCACTAGTGTCCGGTTAAATCTCGGTGAGTTTTTAGGAAAAATATGCTGGTAAATATTTTTGAGTAATTAAGGAAGTCGGAGACTTACTTTGAAAAAGTAGGGTTTAAAAATCCACCTCAAAACTCAAAATTTTATCAAAAAAAAGATTTTAAGACTATTTCTGGGCTTGTTTGTGGTATTTTAGAAAGAGATCGAAAATGAGGATACTTTTATTTTGTTTTGCAAAACCAACCTGTTATGATAGAGTTGCCTATAATTTACACCTACAACAGGAGATTTTGCACATAATTTTTTATAACCTATTTTCAACCGATTTCTATCCCTTGTGCCCAGACAAATTTTTTCCAGGATTGACAAACAACATGGCCCAAAACGACAACCTAAAAAATTTACCTTGTGGGAGTAGTTTGTATACCTTCTCTTCTTCCTACTAACAGAAAAAGTCTTAGAGCCAGTATTAGAAACCTGAACTCTTTCCATCATAAATTGTATCACTTAGGCGTAAAGCCGGTGCCAAGTCTACCTTTTCTGATGCTAAATGCTCAACCTGTACCGCTTCTTGCCCTGAAATAGCCATTGCAAGCAGCGCCGTCGGTCCCTGGAGAACTTCAGCAAGAATTCTTTCTTATGACATCGGTGTGTGATGAGCCACACATGTCCAGGTATATAGTGTCGTTTCGCCCGTGCCATAGGAACCGTTATCCTTAAACAAGTATTTTTGAACCCCAAAATGCCATACTAAGCCTCTATATCGCTTGTTCAATGGCAATTTGTTCGCTAATGACAACCTCTTGCCGTGGCCCGACCCCGCATACCCAGTTATGTTTTGGTGTTCACTTTTTTTGGGTAAGTTCTCAGTCCGTGTTCATTCTATTGTTAAGTGAACAAGCTAGAATATTAATATGTTACATGCTTACCCTTAAAATATTGGGAGGAAACTTACAATTTTATGAGCGTCCCTCTGCTCATCTTGTTGATGGGCTGCGTACTCTGTCCTATTTGCTGTCAGCCAGTCAGCGAAAAATCGAGGCGAGTAACCTGGCCTGCTTCGAGATGTGTCTGCTGGGTTCGAGTACCATAAACTTCCGCATTGACCATAATGGTGTAATCTCCTGGGATGAGGTCATCAAAGTTATATTCGCCCTGCTCATTCGTCAGGGCGGCAATATCCTTATGGGAGGGGCTGGCGCCTGTTATCAGCACTGTGGCATTTGCTACGGGCTCACCTTGTGAGGTTGTCACCCGGCCTGTAATAGACCCTTTGTCCCTCTGACTGTTCTCCGTTTGCGAATTCATGCTTCTCGTCCCCCATGCAGTCCGCTTGTCCGCGACAATTTGCAGGGAACCTGAAAGTTATCTAACGCTGTATAGACAGGTTCCCCGCACAGTAGATTCACCTCAAATAGTAGGCCTTGTAGATGATAGACTATGATCCTAACCTCTTCCAGTTCTTGATGTTATTGAAGACCGGTTTGGTAATGCGCGTGGCGGAGTTCCCAGACGTAGAACCGTTGGTGTGAATGCCAACCACATGGCGCTTGCCTCTCCTCAGTCGCCATACCGGTGAGCCGCTTTGCCCGCCAGCGGTATCGATATTGTAGATGAGTGTTCTCGGCGTAACCCACTTGATGCGACGAGCATGCCAGCATTGCGTCCCTCTGGGCTTGTCCCCTGGATAGCCCGAAAGATTCACTTTGAGGCGGAGTAGTGAGAAAAAACTTAGATTAGCGTAACCAAAGTATCCGAGTCGCCTACCATAAGGACAGCTCCTAGGTAGAATAATCGCTCCGTAGTCATTGCAACGTTTCTTTTTTCTCGTCCAGCCCTTCACACTATGGAAACTCGATGAAGTGCATGACCCATAAGGTCGCGTCGATCCGTTGCGACCGGGGATCACCTCGATCCTTCTGGCCCAACCTCCATGCCTGTGCATATAAACGACGTGACCAGCGGTAATGACTGTGCGCGGACCGACGAGCCAACCTGTACCGATCCACCTACTGCCGTCCCTCGCCGTTATTAGTAGCGAGCAGATAGTACGCCAAGGGTAGGCAGTGGTGTTAGTAATCTGAACGCGGTCATCTCTGCCGATCACGACTTCGGCAACTGTTTGAGTAAGGCCGGGTTGTTGTTGTACCAAAGCGATAGTCGCTGGATCGGCAAACTCCGCGTACCACGCGTCCAGTAAACGTGCTTCATCTGCTTGAGCTTCCTCGCGATCCATCTCCAAAATACTCTCATCAAAGCCTTCCACAGGCTCAAGCTCAAGGTCACTTTCGATGGTGGGCGGCGGCTCTTCCTCGCCATACTCTGGAGACTCCAATTCGCCCTCAATCTCTACAGGCTCTTCGCTGGAGACTTCAACATAATCGTCGGATCCCTCAAGTTTTTCGGCTTCCGCTTCGTACTCTGCCGTTGTGCCGGGCTCAGCCTCCACCCTGGCCTCTGCCTCAACCTCTTCTTCTGCTCCCTCAAACTCTTCTTCTATGTCTTCACGGTACTCCTCCGAAAAGACCTGTTCCTTAGTTTTTTCGGTTTTTTTAGATTCATAGGACATAGATACTTCCTCCTTCCGATTTAATTGTTTGATAGTCTTGTGCCTCTCTAAATACTTTCAGTCTTCTGCCTTTTTCCACACCACCTCCTTTCAAGTCGCCAAGCAAAACGGTTACCTAACGTCCTGGATAAACTGTGGAGCTGGATGTTGCCAATCAGCACAGACGCTTTACCCATCAGCTTCATCCATTTGTTATGGCTAACTACCTTCCTGTTTAACTTTGACAAATGCCAATATTTAATATTTAAGATGTGCCCCTAGTTCTCCTTCTTATACGACGTGAAGTGTGGTGAATTACGGAGAGAATTTTTGCCGTTACTGAGATAATCGCTATCTATTATCGGCTTGCTGGAACTATTTTTTTGAAATGTGTTTTTGCAGCTTTACATTTTCGGTGAGATTGAAGTACGTAGGATATACACAGATCAGAATCTCACAGGGGATCTTCTTCGGGGAAGACTTTGAGATTAAGTTTAGAAGTGGACTCACACAATTTTATTATGTAATCACATATTTTTGATAGTCAATCGCACTAGTGTCCAGTTAACTCTTGGATAATTTCCAGGTAATATGTAGTTACCAACAGTTTTGAGCGATTGAAGTAGTTAGGGACTTATTCCGAAAAAACTGCATTCAAAAAGTATCCAAAAATCATTTTTTTCTAAAGAACGTTTTTTTGGGGCATTTTGAGGCCTTCTATGGCCTTTCTGGAAAGGGATAAGAAATGAAAGTTTTTTGTTTTGTTGAGTAAAACTAACTTATTATAAGATTATTTTGGAATTAAGGCAAAAAACAGGAAGTTTTGCGCATGACATTTTAAACCGTGTGGTTTCGACACATATGAGACAAACTAGGTTCCAATTTTTTGCTTTTCCAGGAATCTAAAATATTTTGAAGAACGGGGTCTTATGCTCTCGTTCGATTCCCAATATTTTGTTGTCACTTCAGACTGAATTGGAATACAAGGTTTTAGTTCGAGATACTTTTCCCAAGGCGCTTTTCCATTTAAAGAAGAGTGTGGCCTCTTTTTATTGTAAAACTCCTGCCACTCTTTCACGGCTTTAAAGAGATCGGTATTT